>CAZLRI010000021.1:0-8173 GCA_964561745.1 uncultured Pseudobdellovibrionaceae bacterium
AAAATAGTATCTTCAACATGTTCTTTATAATCTGATTTTGAAATTTTATTAACACATGGAGCACTACATCTGCTTAAATCAAACTCCAAACATGGTCTCACCCTGTTTGAAAACTCCCTGTCTTTGCAGGAACGAAGTTTAAACGCTTTAATAACCTGATCTAATGTGCTTCTGGCTGATGCTGCAGATGAGTATGGACCAAAATACAGAGCGCCGTCTTTTAATATCTTACGAACAATTGATATGCCCGGAAAAACCTGTTCCATACCTATTCGAATACTTACATAAGTTTTATCATCTTTGAGCTGAATGTTATATCTTGGTTTGTGTTTTTTTATTAAGGTGTTTTCCAGAAGCAGAGCCTCTTTTTCATTATCAGTAATGATAAATTCAACATCAGCTGCTTTTCTTAAAAGAAAATCTATCTTTGCTTCTTTATTTTTCCCGCCTTTTTTAAAATAGCCCGCTATTCTGGAGCTTAAAGACTTTGCCTTGCCAACATATAATATTTCCTTATTGCCTGATTTAAATAAATAGACGCCTGCTCTTTTAGGAAACTGCTTAATCTTGTCTTTGAGTTTCATGTAATAAGGTTAGATTTAAGGTTAGAACTAAGTCAAGGGATAAGACTGGATTTTCGTGTCAAGCAGCGAGAATGACAAAATGAGATACAAAAAAGCCGCGGCAAAAACCGCGGCTTTAAAATTAACACATCTCAACTTGCTTAAAATGCAGCTGAAAGCATTAAAGTAACCAAGCTAATATTATTGTTGTTTTGACCTCCCCAAATATCATCATAATCCTCTGTCCATATATATGAGAGCTGTAATTTAAGATTGTTATCAAAGATATAATAATTCAAACCACCGCCAAATGAATTTGAATTATTGTCAGGGCCTTCACGAAAAATCTGCCCTGCTTGAAGAGCAACTTCAAATGTCTTTGGAATAATATAATAACCAACAGCACCATAATAACCTATGTCATCCATAGTTGGTCTTGCCCAAATAGCTCCGCCGGGATTTGTAAGCCTTAAGCGACGATAATACCCTTCAGTTGTAAGTGCAAAACCACCCCATCTAAGAGCTACTCCTGCGCTTGATGTCCACATATACTTAATGGTCGCTAAACCGCCATTAACCATATAATTGCGTTTTGCCTGATACATACTTCCAAGACTAACTGTAAGATTTGGTGAATCTGAACATGCAAAGTCTGTCATACTGCCAGGAACTGCTCCTAAGATATTAAATCCAACGCGTGCTCCAAATGAAAACTTATTACCATTATTAAAAGTGTAGTTGCTTTCGTTTCCATTAACCACACTAGCTGAATAAAAGAATTTCCAAATATCTCCAGAAAAATTCAAACCAAGACCATCAGGAATACTGAAGCTTAAACGTGAAATTGTAAAATTTTCAATACCGTCATCCTGAACATCTGTAATAGGCGCTGAGGTTAATAAAAACCATTTTGAGCTTGTATCTGCCATAATGCTAAGCGGCAATCCAACCATACCTGCTGTAATATTAAATTCCGGAACAAACGAATATGTTCCTGTCGCGCCACTAACGTTTAATGTATTAAAGTTGCTAGAATTGGTGGCATGTTTCATTCCAACATTAAATGAAAATTTATCCCTAATACTAGCATTGAAAACTGCCTCAGCTCGTCTTATAGAAAAGCTGGTTCTGTTTTGATAATGACCATTGGCTACATCGTCCAGAGTTTCTCTTGCATAAAATAGTTCTGGTTGAAAACGTCCATTAATTTTTAATTTAAATGTATCTTCATCATTCTTAATATAAAAACCTCCGTCATAACCTGTTTCTGCAAACAAGAGCTGTGGAAGAGCCATAGCAACAAGTAAAACAACAACACCTAAAATTCTTTTCATATTATTACTCCTTTCAAATAGTAGATAAGATTAAGAATGTTTTTCTTTATACTTTTATCGCTCAATATGCAAAAAAGTTGAGTGATTTTTTATCTTTTTGACACCATAATGTAACCACTTGATATTGCTGAGCCTATTTAGCTGTCTAAAGAAAAAAGGTCAAGCTTAATATATTATTTATAAATCAAGCTGCTTTTGCTCCAATTGCGCTATCTTATCACGAAGCTCTGCTGCTTTCTCAAAATCCAGCCTTTGTGCAGCACTAAGCATTTTCTTTCTTAATTTTCTAATCATATCTGGGATCTTATATGGATTAATTTGTTCACTATCATCCTTAATATCAGGCAATGAAATGTAATCAGCTTCGTAAATAGAGTGTAAAACATCGCTTATCTTTTTCTTAATTGTCTCAGGTGTAATTCCATGTTTTTTATTATACTCAATCTGCAACTCTCTTCGTCGCTTTGTTTCATTAATGGCAAGGTTCATAGAGCGCGTAATTTTATCTGCATATAATATAACCTTTCCATTCACATTTCTGGCTGTTCGACCAAATGTTTGAATTAAAGATCTCTCTGATCTTAAAAAACCTTCTTTGTCAGCATCCAGAATCGCAACAAGAGAAACTTCCGGAAGATCCAATCCTTCGCGCAAAAGATTAATTCCAACAAGAACATCAAAATCACCTTTTCTGAGAGATCGGATTATTTCCATTCGCTCCAAAGATTCCACGTCAGAGTGCAGGTATCTCACCTTTTGCCCTTTATCGCGCAGATAATCTGTTAACTCCTCAGCCATTCTCTTGGTTAATGTTGTAATCAAAACTCTTTCATTATTTTTTACTCTTTGTTTGATCTCTTCTAAAAGATTGTCCAGCTGGCCTGACGATCCACGAACCTCAGTTTCAGGATCAAGCAAACCAGTTGGCCTTATGACCTGCCGAACCATTATATTTCCTGCTTGTTTTATTTCAAAGTCAGCAGGTGTAGCAGAAACATAGATTGCCTGATTTAAATTTTGTTCAAATTCCTGAAATGTTAAAGGTCTGTTATCAAGCGCTGATGGAAGCCTGAAACCATATTCTACAAGTGTTGTCTTTCTGGATCTGTCTCCATGATACATTCCACCTATTTGTGGAATTGAAATATGGCTTTCATCTATAAATAATAAAAAATCTCTTGGAAAATATTCTATCAATGTTGGCGGAGGCTCTCCAGGCTTTCTTCCTGTAAGATATCTGGAATAGTTCTCTATGCCTTTGCAGTATCCCATCTCTTCTATCATTTCGAGATCATATTTGGTGCGTTGCTCAATTCTGGCTTTCTCAAGCACTCGATTATTTTTATAAAAAAATTCTATTCTTTTTTTTAATTCTCCTTTTATGCCCTTAACTGCTTCTTTTAAATGATCCTTTGGTGTTACAAAATGGCTACTAGGATAAATTGCAACTTCCCTTAAATTACCTATGCACTTTGTTGTTAATGGATCTATCTCAACTATTCTTTCCAGCTCATCTCCAAGAAATTCAAAACGAATAGCTTTGACATCTTCGTAAGCAGGAAACACCTCAACAACATCTCCTCGCACACGAAATGTCCCTCTGTGAAAATCATAATCGTTTCGTTCATACTGTATTTCAACTAATTTTGATAACAGCTCCTGCCTGTCAATCGTTTTACCTTGTTCCAAACGTACAAGCATTCCTTGATAAGCCTCGGGCGATCCAAGTCCATAAATGCATGAAACCGAGGCAACAATGATAACATCTTTTCTTGTAAGAAGGCTGTGAGTTGCCGAATGTCTGAGCTTGTCAATACGTTCATTTATCGATGAATCTTTTTCAATGTAGAGATCCCGAGCTGGCACATAAGCTTCAGGTTGATAATAATCATAGTAGCTGACAAAATATTCAACTGCATTTTCAGGAAACAGTTCTTTGAATTCAGAATAAAGCTGAGCCACTAATGTCTTATTTGGGGCAATAATTAATGTTGGTTTGTTTATATTGGCAATAACATGGGACATGGTAAAAGTTTTACCACTACCGGTTATTCCCATTAAAACCTGATGTTTCTGTCCATCAAGCACACCTTTAGTAAGTTTTTCAATAGCCTGTGGTTGATCACCTGCTGGTTTGAATTCTGTGCGGAGTTTAAACATTATATCTTTACGAACCAATTGCTTGTTCCATCAGGACGGTCTTTAACCTCAACCTGCATTTCATCAAGTTTATTGCGAATGGAATCTGCTTTGGAGAAATCCTTGTCTTTTCTTGCCTTAGATCTTTCAAGCACAAGTGATTCAATGTTAGCTACATCTAAGTTTAAACGTTTTGATGTAATTGCCCTTTGGCGCATCTGATATTCATCATAATCAGAACCAAATATTCCAATCACCTTGCTTACATCTGCTCTAATACGCTTTATAAAAAGACCGGCTATTTTAGCTTTTGCATCTTGGGATGATTGTTTCTTTTTATCAATAACATAACCATTAACTTCTCTTAACAAATCAAATGTAGACCCAATTACACTTACAGTGTTAAAATCATCATCCATGGATTTTTTAAACTCTTTATTATAATCCTCTATTGCCTTAACAAGATCCTGTTCATATTCATTAATTCTTACTTTTTTAGAATCATCACACTGCTTTGCTGCTTCAACTATATGCTCCAATGAAGCATAGAAACTTATAACAGCGCGCTCAGCATTGCTAAGATTCTCCTCTGTATAATCAATCGAAGATCTGTAGTGGTTTGAGAGTAAAAAATATCTGATTGTTTCATGGTCATACAAACTCAATATCTCTCTTATTGTTTTAATATTACCCAAAGACTTGCTCATCTTTTCTGCATTTATATTAATAAATCCATTATGGATCCAGTAATTCACAAATTTGCATCCGCAAATGCCTTCTGCTTGAGCTATTTCATTTTCATGATGAGGAAAAACAAGATCTCTTCCTCCGCCATGTATATCAAAAGGCTGACCCAAATATTTACTACTCATAACAGAGCACTCTATATGCCAACCCGGTCTGCCTTCGCCCCAAGGAGAAACCCATTTTGGCTCATTTGGCTTTGAAGCCTTCCACAAAGCAAAATCAAGCGGATCATTTTTTGTCTCATCAACTTCAACGCGGGCGCCTGATTCAAGATCTTCTATATTTTTACCTGATAATTTTCCATATCCGGGAAATTTTCTAACGCTAAAGTAAACACTCCCATTAACTTCATAAGCAAGACCCTTTTCTATCAGATGCTCAATAGCAGTTATCATTTCCTTGATATGCTCAGTTGCTTTTGGCTTAATATCTGGAGATAAAACTCCAACAGCACCCATGTCCTCTTCATACTCTTTAATGTATCGCTCTGAAATCTCCTTACACGAAACTCCTTCTTTGTTTGATCTGTTAATAATCTTATCATCTATATCAGTATAATTTCTTACATATGTAACATCATATTCATTGTATCTTAAGTATCTTACAATAACATCAAACACCACCGCAGCCCTTGCATGACCAAGATGGCATGAGTCGTAAGCTGTAATTCCACAGACATAGATACCAATTTTGGATTTATTGATAGGATGAAATTCCTCTTTTTTGTTATTCAATGTGTTATAAAGTTTTAGCATAATAATCCTATTTGTTTTGAGCTGCCAATAGCACAACAGCCTGTACTGCAATAGCTTCTTCATTACCCACAGCATCCAGCCCCTCATTGGACCGCGCTTTAATGCTTACATTATCTATATCCATATTTAAAATCTCTGCTATTTTTTTTCTCATATTTAAAACATGTGAAGACATTTTAGGTCTTTGAACAATAATATTACTATCCATATTTACAACTTTGAATCCCTTTTCCCTGATCTTTAAAAAAACCTCTGACAGAAGTTTTGAACTATCAGCATTTTTAAACTTTGGATCTGTATCAGGAAAATACTGTCCTATATCACCCAATCCACAAGCACCCAGCATAGCATCTGAAATTGCGTGTAAAAGAGCATCACCATCTGAATGCCCTAACAAACCTTTTTCAAATGGAATCTCAATTCCACCAAGAATAAGTGGTCTGCCTTTTACTAATTTATGAATGTCGTAACCTATTCCAATTTTTTGCATTTTATTCATTCCACTCCTTGGCAATTGCTATTGCTATAATCAAATCATCCTGAGTTGTAATCTTAATATTACCTGAATCACCACGTATAATCCTTACCTCGCCACCCAATCTCTCAACCAAGCTTGCATCATCTGTACCGATAAAACCATCATCATATGCCCTGCTAAATGCTTCTTTTATAATCTTAACCTGAAAAGCCTGAGGTGTTTGAGCACCCCAAAAACCTTCTCTGTTTACTGTTGTTAATATAACCAAATTACTATCCACCTTCTTAATAGTGTCCTTGATTGGAGTTGCCACTATTGCTGCACCATTGTTAAACGCCACATCTATTGCCTTGTTTATCAGCTCAGATCTTATAAAAGGTCTTGCTGCATCGTGAATAAGCACAACATCGATATCTTGCGACAGTGCCTTTAGTCCGTTATTTACAGAATCCTGCCTTTCCTTACCGCCTTCGACAATTTTTATATTTTTAATATCAGAATAAGCTTCAGCCACCTCTTTCTGAAAAACTGGAATAGCATCAGATGCAAGCACAACAACAATCTCCTCTATTTGTTTTATGCTGATGAACCTCTCCAGAGTATGGCAGATTATGGGTTTGCCATTAAGCTCCAAAAATTGCTTTGGCTTATTCCCTTCCATTCTCTTCCCAATACCACCTGCTGCTATAATTACGCCTGCTTTCATAATTTATCCCAATTATTCAAATTGATAGATCTGGCAAGATAAAAATGCGGATTAATCCAAACATCATCTCCAAACAGGTGCGCTATGCCGGGCGCACAAAACAAAAGGTGCCGAATTTTCATTGGCACCTTTGTTCTTTACCCTTTTTTGAGCCCCTAACCTTATTGTACAAATATTCCATCTATAGCAACTGCAATCTCCTCTTCTTCATTCTCCTCTGCAATTGCAAGTTCTTTAATAATAAGCCCTCTTGCTGTATCCAGCATTTTACGTTCACCAAACGATAGTTCTTTTTCATAACGAAGCAACATAAGATCTCTTAATACCTCTGCGATTTCGTAAATGGAACCGGTTTTAATTTTGTCCATATACTCGCGATATCGACGATTCCAAGTCTGTTCATTAATTGAAATGTCTCTTTCCTTAAGAATGTCATAAACAGCTTCTATTTCTTTTGAATTAACAACCTCTCTTAAACCCACATTTCTTACGTTTCCGGTTGGAACCATTATTGTCATTCCGCTATCAATGATCTTAAAAATATAAAACTGCTGTTTGCTTCCAGCGATCTCTCTTTCCTCAATAGAATGTACTTTTCCAACACCGTGAGCTGGATATACAGCAACATCTCCAACCTTGAATTCCGGATTTAGAAGCGATCTCTTCTCTACCATTATAATCCTCCCTTTTTTTATCCTGAATCATGTAGTGTACTAAACAACTGCTCACTAACATGTATCATATATCTTTAATTAACCTAATCTCTTTTTATCTTTTCAAATAACTCAATAATATCAAGCTGTTATAGCTTTTTTCACCTAACTTCTGGATGCATATATATCACACCAAGGGGGTACCGTCAACTTGCAACACCGTGTTTTTTAAAAAGATTTTAAACTTATATTTTACAAATACTAATATTGCCATCGGTAATCCTAAACCTAGCTAATGTTACCTTTTATTTAATATTTAACGCCTTTTTATTTACCGACCTTCTTAACTTGACAGATATTTGCATATTGTTTAGTGTTCGCAGCCAAATTACTTCTAATACATATGTATTAGGGTCGGGTAGGTAGCTCAGTCGGTAGAGCAGTAGACTGAAAATCTACGTGTCGGGGGTTCAATTCCCTCCCTGCCCACAAATTATCGTATTTCAAAGAACAAAAAAATGGGGCAAGGTAATGTAATATACCTTAAGCCCCAGAAAATCTAATCCAAACTTCCTTGTTAATGTATTCAAATATTTCATCGTGGTCTTCTTAAAAAGATAATGATTTCAACCTATTAGCTTAGAAGTTCTCCCTCACGATTACTCTTTTCAAACAACTTCTTATTATCATCAAAATAACTACAAAAAAACCGCATCAACATTTTGTAAGACCCTCTACTATTATTATCGGCAGATCTTATAAAATGTTGCGCGGTTTTTTTCTTTTTTTTCTTTTTTT
>CAZLRI010000021.1:8273-13094 GCA_964561745.1 uncultured Pseudobdellovibrionaceae bacterium
TTTTTTTCTTTTTTTCTTTTTTAGTTTGTGAGCTGTAATTTCTCAACCATCTTAAGTATAGTAATAGCAGCGTTTTCCTCGACTAACTCAGAATATTCTGTGCGATCAATATGCGCCCAAAACTCTTCATCGCTTAATGACAAAGTATCACAATCAACAGAACGATAAGCTATATTGCCATTTGCCTGCCTTACAAGCTGATTAGCAAATAGATTCTCATCTCTATCAAGATGACTTCTAAACGCCTTATGGCTCAACATTGGTATAGAGTTCTCAATAAACAGCTCAAATAATTCTAATACTTCTTCTTTTTTCCATTTCTTTCTGTTGCTCATATTACCCCCTTATGAATTCATTGCATCTCTCAAAACTCTTTTCAAAACCTCACCCTGAACAGCTGGAGGTTCATGCACTAGCACACTATAAAGCTCTGCAGCTCTGCTTCTAGTACGCACAGGTTCGCCAAAATATCTGGCATTGTCTACGCCTTCTCTTGCATTAAATCGCCTTTGAAAATCTGTTCTTGACGAATCTATAGAAAAACCATCTGGTCTTGCGTTTGCTTCAACTCCGCTATTATATCTGCCTACAGGTTCATCAGATACAGAAACCTCTCTGATTAACTCTATTGCCCTTTGTTCAACCGGACTAATTTTTGCCATACATGCCTCCCTTTCCACCTATAAATCTTTGCAATTACTTTGCCATTGTTGGTCTAAATATAACTTATTGAAATAACGTAATATTTAATAATTTACTGACTTATATTTATATATATATTGGGGTCTATAGTTCCCATTTTCAACCCCCCTCCCCCCACTATCTTGTTGCAATCCTTGCATTTTTTTCAAATAAGTCGTATGAAGCATAATCATGGCGTATAAGCGTAAAGATTTTTATCATCAAAAAGCTAAAAAAGAAGGCAAGGCATCAAGAGCAGCTTACAAGATCGCCCAGCTACAAAAACGTCTCAAATTCATAAAAAGAGGTGATACTGTCATTGATCTTGGATGTTCACCCGGAGGCTGGTTGCAGGAAATGTCCAAGCTGGTTGGGTCAAAGGGAAATATTGTAGGTATTGATATAGAAGCGGTTAGAATCTCTGTTCCTGACAATGTTACTTTTATACTTGGCGATATTATGTCTCCTGATTCAATAGAACAGCTGTGCTTAAGGTTAACTAATGAACCAAATGTTATTGTATCTGATATGGCGCCTAAACTATCTGGGATCACCTTTAGAGACTCGTATAAATCTTTTGAACTTGCACAAAGGGCTTTTGAAATCTGTCAGGGAATTTTAACTGAAGGTGGTAATTTTTTAGTAAAGATTTTTCCTGGCAAAGAATTAGATGATTATAAAAAAATGTTGAAAAAGGCGTTCAAAAAGGTTGATATTATTATACCCCCTGCTACCAGAAAAACATCGTCTGAGATGTATTTGGTTGGATTGGGTTATAAAAAAATATAAAAGCCCCTACCTTTTCAAGTAGGAGCCTTTAATCGGGAAAGGAGATGGGGGATTTAGACGGCGAAGGAGTTCTCCTTCCCCTGTACCTCCGCCAAGTTATTTTCAACCAAGTTATCGCCTTAAACAAAAAAAAGTTGCGTACTTTTTTATGAAAACTTACTTTCATCGAATTAAACAAATTTTGCCGTGGCTGGTTGCCATAGGCATCTTTATCTATCTATTCAACAAATATCCCTTAAATAAAGTCTTAATATCATTAAGTTACGTCAATCTTCTCCCTTTTATAGCCTTTTCTCTAGCCTATTTTTTCATCATATATTTTACTGATTCTCTTGTAATGACCTATGTGTTTAAGAGATTTGCATACCCGGTAAAACTAAAAGACATCTTATTGGCGCGCGGAGTTACGTATTTAATCATGATAGTCAGCTATCCAGCCAGTCAGGTTGCATTTGCCTATTATTTAAAGCGCCGTTACAAGATCCCTATACTTGAAGCTTTGGGAATTTTCATGTTCATTTTATTTATAGATCTTTTATGGATAGTAACATTAGCGTTAGGTGGCTCATTCTTTCAGGAACATATTATTGCAGGTGTTGATCTGGGTCATCTTGTTCTCGTATGCGCACTTATTCTATACTTATTTGCCTTTCTCTGGATTGGATTTTGGGGACGCTGGTTTGATAAAATATCAACCAAGCTATTCACCTGCGACTTTATTGAAAAACAGCGCAAACGGCAGATATTTAATATATTTGAGAAAACCCGCTTCTTTGATTATGTCCGCGTTGGGCTTATGCGCATTCCAATACATTTTACGATCATCATTTCCGTATACATTTTATTGCTGACATTTAATACATCCATTCCATTCACAAAAATACTTGGCAATATCCCATTGGTGTTTTTTATTGGAACCCTACCAATCACTCCGGGCGGATTAGGCACTACCAATGCTGCAATGGTGGAACTTCTTTATAAATATATAAGCGGTCCGATATTTGAAGCCGGACTTATAACACCGCAAGATCTGATTTTTGCAGCCACGCTTTTGTGGATGTTTACCAACTATCTGTTAAAGGGTATTATTGGAATTACGATGTTAAGATTCGCATCTAAAGATTTGTTTAAAGCAACTTCAGAAAATGAAGAAGAAAAGCTGGAAAAAGAAACAACTCCAATAAATATTAACTGTTAAAATTTTTAATACCTAAAAGCGCTCCCACCTATAAACTCTCTTAGAATTGAAATATGCGGGACTTCACGTGCCAGAATTGGAACAATAAAATTAAAAAAGCGAAGCAATCTTGACGCTTCAATAAAACCATGGTCTCCTCTTCTTACTTCCATTAAAAATCTTTCGGCAAAAGGCTTTAATAAAGCCGGTTCATATGCCAAAGCTGAATTAAATATAACATCAGCATTTTCCTGATATGAAAAAATATACTTTTCCTCTCCCATTTTTACACTTGGCCACACAGCTAATGTATCAGAGACGCTTGCGCCTCTGAAAAGCCTGTCTCTAACGATTCTCCTAATAAGACGTGTGTCACTTGTAAAAATTCTATTATGATTATCTATGGAAAGTTGCGTAAGAGCTGAAACATAGATCTTATATTTATTCTTTTTCGCTACTGTAGATGAAAGTTTCTCATTCAGTCCATGAATACCTTCCATGATAATAACCTGATTATCTTTAAGCCTAGCCTCAGTTTTCTTAACCGGCTCCCTTATTCCCAATGAAAAATTATATTTTGGCAAAAGAACTTTTTGACCTGATAATATAAGCTTCAAATGTTTATTTAAAAAATTAATATCCAGAGCCCCGAGGCATTCAAAATTATAAGATCCATCTTCATGTTTTGGTGTTTTTTCACGATCAACATAGTAATTATCCATTGAAAGAGAAACCGGATCTATTCCATGCAACTTTAACTGAATTGCAAGCCGCTTGGAAAAAGTTGTCTTGCCTGAGCCTGAAGGACCGGCAATCAGAATAAGATGGCAATCTTTTTTTCTGGCTATGTCATCTGCAATGTCCGCGATTTTCCGCTCATGCAATGCTTCTGCAACCTTTATCAGATCTGAAATAGATCCTTTAATGCAATGCTCATTTAGTTGCGCAATGGTAGAAGCACCCATTAAATCATACCAATCCTTTGTCTCAACATAAGTCTTAAAAAGTTTTGGCTGAAGCGATATTTTTTTATCAACAACACCTTTTGAATTAGGAAATCCCAGAAGAAGACCATGTTCATATGAATGTAATTTAAAGCGATCTATTGTCGCGGTTGTATGCGCTACAGGACCATAGGCAATCTCTTTATATCCTCTGATGCTGACCACCGGAATCTCGGATCGTTTGTATTGCTGCAATAAGGGAATCTTATCTTCATGCCCACTATTTTTAATCAACTGTATTGCTTCTTCAATGATTGTCCATTCACGCCGCAAAGAAAGTTTAGCCTCAACAATCTCTCTCATCCTTTGTTCTAATCTCTTAATAAGAGAGGGGGTGAACCTTTGACCTTCTATTTCAAAGAAATAATTATCTGATATTGACTGACCAACAACTACGTGCACCTTTGGATTTAATTCATAAAGTGCTGCACATAATATAAAAGTTGCTGTTCTACGATATATGTCCATCCCCTGCCTGACTGACAGGTCAATGGTTTGAATATCTGCATTGATTTTAAGCTGATAATATAAGCCATCTAACCGATTTTTATTAATAATAGCGCCAATAGCAGGAAATTTGCCTTTGTGCGGATGTTCCTTAAGCAAATTTGAAATAGAGCATCCAATTGAGGCTTTTAATGGTTTTCCGTTTAATTTAATACTAATTTTCTTTTCTAAATTCATAGACTAATGGATAGCAGATTGACAATCAAATCACAAAAGGAAATTAATTAAGATGCTAAACATCTTATTATAAAGCTAAAAATCGCTATTTTTTGTTGACGATATAAAAAATACAATATACGAAATTGTGCCTATTGATCTGATACCTAGGTGGCAAGCAGTTAAAGTGGTTTCTTTGAAAAATAAATGTTATTCCGAAGTAGCTTCCGCCAAAGGCGGATCCGCCTCTGGCGGACAGTCCACATTGAATTAAGGGTATTATGTTTTGCGTTTATGTTTTAAGAAGTCTGAAGGATAACAAACGGTATATTGGTTATACAGGCAAGCCATCTAAAAATAGGCTTTGGGAACACAACACAGGCAAGTGTAAATGGACAAAGCTACATAAGCCATTTGAATTAGTTTATAAGGAAGAATATAAAAATAAAACTGAGGCGCGAAAAAGAGAAATTTTCTTAAAAAGTGGACAAGATAGAAAGTTTTTAG
>CAZLRI010000022.1:0-13004 GCA_964561745.1 uncultured Pseudobdellovibrionaceae bacterium
TGTGAAACTACCTCCCATTGCTACAATCGGTCATTTTGTTTTGCGGGAGCTATAATTAACATTTGTCATTCCGGACTTGACCTGCCCGCCATCGCAAGTCCAATGACTTGTTCAGGCGTTGCGAGCGGGTCCGGAATCTAGGTTTTCTGGATCCTCGGATCGAGTCCGAGGATGACAATCTTTAACGACGATTACATTGATCGAGCACCTGTGCACGCCTATTTTGAAATATCAAAGATGCCTATTTATTAAAGAAATAGTCATATAAGATTTGCAATGTAAAATACAATATTTAAATATTTCTTATTTGCATCATTTTTTGGTAGTTGCATAATCCATCAATCTAAAAATTTTCACCAAAAACCTTTACCGGAGTTTATATGAATGAAAAGATCGAACAAATTGAAAAACAAGTGCAGGCAAGTGCGCCAATGCTGGCAAAGATAGTTGAGGAGGTTGGAAAGATAATAATTGGGCAAAAACCAATGATAGAACGCCTGCTTATCGACTTATTATCTGACGGTCATATCCTTGTTGAAGGGGTTCCGGGGCTAGCAAAAACCACTGCAGTCAAAATCCTTGCGACATCTATTAATGCTGAATTTAAGAGAATCCAGTTTACGCCAGATCTTCTTCCATCTGATATCATAGGAACACAGATATATAATCCAAAAGACAGCAGTTTCAGCGTTAAAAAAGGGCCTGTGTTTGCAAACTTCATACTTGCTGATGAAATTAACCGTGCACCTGCGAAAGTTCAAAGCGCGCTTCTTGAAGCAATGCAGGAGAGGCAGATCACTATTGGAGATCAGACATTTAAACTTCCTGTTCCGTTTCTTGTTATGGCAACACAAAATCCTATTGAACAGGAAGGCACGTACCCGCTTCCTGAAGCTGAATTAGACAGATTTTTAATGAAGATCAAAGTTGAGTATCCAACGCAAGATGAAGAGATTAAAATCATAAAACAGATGGAGAAGAGCGAACTTCCAAAAACAAATCCGGTGATCGACCCTCAGCAGATTATAAATATAAGAAACATTGTAAACAGCATCTATATGGATGACAAACTATGCAAATATATAACTGATATAGTTTTTGCCACAAGAGACCCTGAAAAATTTAAGCTAAAAGATATGAAGCCTTTGATTCAATATGGAGCATCTCCGCGTGCGTCTATATATCTTGCCCGCACAGCAAAGGCACATGCGTTTTTGCAGGGCAGAGGATATGTAACTCCTTTGGATATAAAAACCGTGAGCCCTGATGTTCTGAGACACAGAATAATAGTCTCCTATGAAGCTGAAGCTCAAGATTTGACATCTGAGCACATCATACAAAAGATTCTTGATAAAATTGATGTGCCGTAAATGGACGGTGTGCGATGAGAGATGAGAAATGGGCGAATCACTTATCAAACACCGCTCATCCCCCATCGAGTAAATTAAAAACTTATGGACAACATAACCCTTTCACCTGAATTAATAGCAAAGATGAAACAGATTCAGTTTCGCATGAAGTCCCTTGTCAGCGAAATGTTTTCCGGATCATATGAATCTGCGTTTAAAAGCAGGGGTGTTGAATTTGAAGAAGTTCGACCATACCAAGCTGGTGATGATGTCCGGTCAATAGACTGGAATGTAACAGCAAGAACCGGAACACCATTTATAAAGCTCTATCGGGAGGAACGAGAACTTACCATAATGTTTCTTGTGGATGTTTCTGCAAGCATGCATTTTGGTACTACAAATTGTTTTAAAAATGAAATAGCTGCTGAGATAACCGCCCTTCTTGCTTATACTGCACTAAAAAATAACGATAAGATCGGGCTGATAATTTTTTCAGACCATGTTGAACATTTTATTCCACCTAAAAAAGGACGTGCGCATATTTGGAGGGTTATCCGTGACATATTGTCGCACAAATCAAAAGCAACTCGAACCGATCTTGCTCTTCCTCTTGATTATCTTAATAGGACTATAAAAAAGAAGTCAGTTGCGTTTATGGTTTCGGATTTTCAATGTGAAGGATATGAACGAACATTTAAATATACATCCAAGCGCCATGATCTTATAGCAATATCCATCAATGACCCAAAAGAATACACCTTGCCAGATGTTGGATTAATCGAGTTAGAGGATTCTGAAAATAAAGAAATAGTTATGCTAAATTCATCGCAAAAAAGTATTCGTTCAAAGTGGAAAGAGATAATGGAACAGGAAAGAGAAAAGAGAAAAAATATGTTTAGGTCGTTTAAGGTGGATGAAATTGAAATAACAACCAACGGTCATTTGGTTGAGCCATTAATTCGTTTTTTCAGGCAAAGGGAAAAGAGGCTGTAATATACTGAAAATTATAGGAGGAAAGTGTTTTTGATGTCACTATATTCGCACGATTTTTTGCCGGTCTCCATTTTGCTTTTGGCGCAAACTCGCCCCGCATTATACAATGCAGAGCTCAAACATGCGCCTCATCAACCAGAAATCGAATGTTTTGGAGTTGACCGCAAAATGTCGCCGGAAAAATCGGCTCATGCCGTTATTATCGAAAAACACTTTCCTCCTATAATTTTTATAAACTACTATTTGGGGTTTATAAAAAATTTCATAATACAATGGGTATAATATGTATACAATATCACCATTTTTAATACTTGCTGTTACTCCTGCTGATGAAATACGCGGCATAAAATCGCTTGAGCATTTTGCCTATTCGCCGCTCATCTATATTATTCCTGCTATTATAATCTTACTTAGCATCATAGCTCTTTTCTTTTTTTATAAAAAAAGAAGAAAAATGGAAGAGTTCGAAAAACAGCTATCCATACCAGCATATAAAATTGCGCTTCATGCTTTGGAAAAATTAAAGATCGGGAAATTTGATTATCCTGAAGAACGCTCATTTCATTTTTCTTTGTCAGAGATCTTGAGATTTTACATAGAAGAGGAATTTGGAATTTTTGCTTCAGACATGACAACAGAAGAGGTTTTGCTAAACATATTAAAAGTAAACCAGCTTACAGGCAAACAAGTGGAGATCCTTTCAGACATTCTTATAAAAGATGATAAAGTGAAATTTGCAAAACTCAGCCTTGGACCTCAAATCGCAGAAGCCATGCTTTTATCAGCAAAAGAGTTTGTCAAAGAAACGCACAAGCCTGATGTGGAGGAAGTTAATGAGGTTCGCTAGCCCGTATTTTCTATTATTACTGCCAATAATTCTCCCTTTGCTTTTTTTAAGGGCATCCAATGCTTCTATTAAATTTTCCAGTTTGTCTAAAATATCTTATTTGAAAAATATAAAACTCATGGGCATAAAATTCAGCTCATGGCAGATGCTATTGCCGGTCTTTTTAAGATTTCTGGCAATATCACTTATTATAATCGCACTTGCACGGCCTCAGGAAGGTCACAAAGAAACAGAGATAATCTCAGAGGGAATCGATATTATTTTAACCATTGATACATCAGGAAGCATGCAGGCAATGGATTTTACAATAGACAACAAACCAGTCACTCGACTTGAGGCTGTCAAAGATGTTGTTGCTGACTTTATTAAAAAAAGGTCTGGCGATAGGATTGGAATGGTTGTGTTTGGAGAGGAATCATTTACCCAAGCACCATTAACTCTTGATCATGATCTGCTTCTTACCCTTCTTGATGATCTGACAATCGGCATGGCAGGCGAATCAACCGCCATAGGGCAGGCAATCGCGGTCAGCACCAAGCGCCTTAAAGACCTTGAGGCAAAATCAAAGGTAATTGTGCTGCTTACAGATGGTCGAAATAATTCAGGTCAGATATCACCTGAAAAAGCAGCTGAGATTGCAAAAACCTTTAATATAAAAATATACACAATCGGAGTTGGAACAAACGGTCCTGCCCCGTTTATGGTAGACACAATGCTTGGCAAACATGTTGTTTATGAAAACGTGGATCTTGACATGCCGACGCTGGAAAAAATTTCAGAGATAACAGGAGCGCGATCTTTCAGGGCAACTGATACAGCTAAACTGGAAGAGATTTATGATGAAATAGACAAACTTGAAAAAAGCAAAGCCAAGGTCAAAGAATATACTGAATATGAAGAGCTCCTTGCTTGGTTTTTAATACCGGGAATAATTCTTTTAATACTTGAGATTTTATTAAGCAGGACAAAACTCAGAAAAATACCATGAACCTATGATGAAATTCGCATCTCCAAATTTATTAAGTCTTCTTTGGTTTATTTTGCCACTTGTTCTTTTTATTATCTGGGCGTGGCGAAAAAAGCAGGATTCTATGCGCCTGTTTGCAGATCGAAAATTAATTGCAAGGCTCACAGAAAAGGTGTCATGGCAAAGACAAAAAGCAAAAGAGGTGCTTATAATTATATCTGTAGCACTTCTTATCTTTGCTTTAAGCCGACCTCAAATCGGATTTAAGTGGGAAGATGTCAAACGAAGAGGCGTAGATATAATGATCGTGGTTGACGTATCCAGAAGCATGCTTGCTCGCGATGTATCTCCCTCAAGAATGGAACATGCAAAAAGAAAAATCGAAGATCTTCTTAATATAGTAAAAGGAGATCGAATTGGACTTATAGCATTTGCTGGAAAGGCATTTGTGCTCACACCACTTACGTTAGATTATGGCGCAATACGTTTATTTGCCGATGCACTTGAACCAGATCTTGTTCCTGTTCCCGGCACAGCACTTGGAGAGGCATTGGAACTTGCAACAAAAGCGCTCAACAAGGCAAAACCGGAAAGCAAGGCGATTATCCTTTTAACTGATGGCGAAGATCTTGCCGGCAACATGGAAAAAGATATTAAAAAAGCAAAAGAATCAGGCACAAGAATTTATGCGCTTGGCATTGGAACAAAAGATGGCGCGCCAATACCTTTGCCTGAAGGTGGATTTCTTAAAAACAATAAAAATGAAATGGTATTGACCAAATTAGACATGCCGGTGCTGGAATCAATGGCTGAAGAAACCAAAGGAATAGCTTTAACAAGCGTAGCTGGCGATTCAGACCTTGAAGCAATCTATAATAATATCAGAGGTGATCTTAAGGAAACTGAACTCAAAGGAAACCGCGAAAAAAGGTATATTGACCGATTTCAGTGGATACTCTTTGCAGCATTAATTCTCTTGTTAATAGAAACTTTGCTTAACACAAAAAAAGTATCTGGAAAAATACTACTGCTGATTATATCTTTTATTATCTTAAACACTCTATTCATACCTCAAGCATCTGCATTTACTTTTGGAACAACCGGCAAAATTCAAGATGGTGAAAAATTATATAATGAAGGGAATTATGATAAAGCTCTGGAAAAATTTCTCTCAGCTCAGGTTGATAAACCAAATGATCTCCGCTTGAAATACAATATAGCCAACACATATTATAATTTGGGCAAATATCAAGAAGCTGAAAAGATATTTGATTCAATTATTAAAGATAATAAAAAAGAGCTTAATGAAAAAAGCACATATAACCAAGGCAACAGCTTGTATAAGCAAGGCATGCTTGAAGACTCTCTTAAAGCCTATGAAAACGCGCTTAAGCTGGATCCAAAAGACGAAGATGCTAAATTTAACTATGAGTTTGTAAAAAGAAAACTTGAGGAACAGAAAAATAAGCAGGAGAATAAAGATAACAATAAACAGGAAAATCAAAAAGACAAAAACAAGGAAGAAAACCAATCGCAGAAAGATCAGAGCAAGGAGCAACAAAAAAACAATCAGGATCAAAAATCTGATGATAATAAAGAAAAAAATTCTGATGAACAAAAACAAAATCAGGAAGATCAAAACCAACAAAAACAAAACGAACAAAATAAACAGGAAGAAAACCAGCAAAACAAAGAACAAGACCAGAAAAATCCTGCACAAGCAGGAGCAGAGGCGCAAGAAAAGATGAAACAGGATGAAGCTAAGCGATGGTTATCAACTGTCAGCGAAGGAAAAAGAAAAAATTATCCGGTCGGAGCACAAAGCTCAGGCAAGCATGAAAATAAAGGCGAGTGGTAAATGTTGTCGAACTTATAAAAAATTACTAACAGGTGTATTTGTTTCACTTCGGCGATTTTATCCCGCCTGCCATCGCCTGATAGCTCAGGTCATTGGCGGGCAGGTCAATTGCCATAAAATCGCCTGCCTTCATCGCTGCGCATAAAAAGGCTTAGATGGCAGCGATTCAGAAGCCGTTCAACAAATATCCTTGCGTAATTTTTTATAGGTCCCTTTTGATAAAAAATGGTTGGGTAAAACAAAATGAAAAAGATTATTACATTATTTTCTGTTCTTCTCATTACTTTAACAAGCGCTGTTTCAATGGCAGATATATCTGTTCAAATGACAGCTGATGAAACATCCGTGCAAATCGGAGAAAGCATATCTATTGATGTTACAGTAACAGGCACAAGAAGCGCAGATAACCCTCAAATACTTAACACCAAAGATTTTGACATCATATCATCAGGAACAAGTTCACAGTTTCAGATAATCAACGGCAACATGAGTTCATCAAAGGTGTTTCAATACTCTTTATTGCCCAGAAAAAAAGGCAGGTTTACAATAGGACCGGCAATCGTGAATGTTGATGGAAAAAGATATCAAAGCTCTACTATAGATATTGAAATCTCTGAAGGAGGATCATATTCAGGGACAATAGCTTCTGAAACAACTGAAAAAAATTCGCACATTTCTGTTGAGATCAGCAATGCTGCGCCATATTTAAACCAGCAGATAATATATACGATAAGATTTCAGACAAGGGTTCCTGTGCAAAATGCCAATCTTACCCCGCCTGATTTTGACGGATTCTGGGTTGAAAAGATGGGTGACGCAAAAACCCATGAAAAGGTTGTGAACGGTCAGTTATGGAACATAACAGAGATCAAATGGGCGCTCTTTCCATCCAAAACCGGAGAAATAAAAATTCCATCTGCCAGCCTTACTGCAGATGTGGTTGTGAAAAATGATTTTAACGAACGCTCTTTTTTCAACACACCTTTCTTTGATCAGCTTGCAACAACCAAGAGACAGGTCTTTAATACTGAGCAGCTTACAATCAACGTCAAACCTCTTCCAGAAGAAAACAAACCCGCAGGTTTTTCAAATCTGGTCGGTACATTTAACGTCAATGTTGGATTAAGCTCAAATGAAGTAAAAGTAGGCGATTCAACAACTTTAACAGTTACAATCAAGGGAAATGGAAATATCAGAGATATCCCTTTTCCACATCTGCCACAATCTCAAGAATATAAATTATATGAAGATGAACCAACTGTTAAGATAAATACTAATGCTAACGGACTAGAAGGATCAAAAACCTTTACAACAGCCATCGTGCCGTTAAAAAAAGGGACTATTACAATTCCAGCTATATCCATCAGCTCATTTGATCCAAAGGAGAATAAGTATACCAATCTCTCAACATCGTCCATAACCTTAAAGGTTCTTCCTTCAGATAACCCAATGAATGGAACTATAAATTCTTATAGTGTGGACAAGCAGGGAGTAAAGATTTTAGGGAAAGATATCTCTCCGATATTCTCAAATGAGTCAGCTTTAGCAAACAACTCGATCTCACCTGTTATAAAGATTATATTTATTATTCTATCCATCATACCTGTTATCGGATTTATTATCTCTGTGTTCTATTACAAATATTTATCAAAGATAAGCTCTGATTCAGGATTTATAAGGCGATCAAAGGCAATGAAAAAAGCTGTTCAGAAAATAAAAACATTAAAACAGGATACAGAGTTTTATAATAACGCGTCTCTATTATTAAGAGAATTTATCGGGGATAAAATCAATATTGATGGTCGCGCTTTAACAAGCATGGATATTAAAACAAAACTTACTGTTTTTAAATTAAACAATGACTTGATAAACAATATAATTCGATTTCTCAGCGAGTGCGATGCTGGTCTTTATGGCGGCAAAATATTATCTAATGAAAATTATTCTATGCTAATAGAAAATCTAAATAAACTTATTAACAGAATAGATAAGGAAATAAAATGAAAAGCCAAAATACCATAGGGATATTAAGCTTTATATTAGTCCTATTTTTCTCAACATCTTTGCACGCAAATAATAATTCCTCATCGTTAACAAATTTGTTTCAGCTTGCTAATTCAAACTATGAAAAAGGAAACTATGCTGAAGCAGTTAACAACTACAAAGAGATTTTTGGCACAAACAAAGGAAGCGCTGAAATACATGCCAATCTGGCTCGGAGTTTATACAGATTAGATAAACTTGGCGAAGCAATATATGAAATAAGAATTGCTAGCGCTCTTGCCCCGCACAACTCTGATATAAAAAACGATTTGCAATTTTTAAGAAATCTCCCTTCAGACAAGATCGAAGAGACCGGAAAGTTTTTTATATTTAAACTATTGGACAATTTAAATTCCAGCCTTAGCCAGAAAAAAGTTTGGATATTTTTCATTATATCAATGTTTATATTCTGGGCGATCCTATCTTTAAGATTATTTAAACCAACAAGATGGTTTAAATGGGTAATAATAGGTGCTTCAGTTCTGCTCATCACAAGCGGCTATTCAATCATAAAGAAAACCTTCTTTACGCCTTTGTTCGGAGTGGTAATTGGAGAAAGCGCTGATGTCCTGTCAGGACCAAATGCCGACAATATAGCTTTATTTAAATTACATGAAGGTGCTGAGTTTAATATCAAGGCAACTGAAAATGACTGGCTGAAGATATCTCTTGCAGATGGCAAAATCGGCTGGATAAATAAAAACAGTGTGGTTTTTTAATTCTGAGGGGGAAAACACTAATTACTTCTTCTATATGAGCACCCCCATGCACGCTCTTCACAAAACACTAGGACACCCATCCTGACCAATTCCTCAATTTGACTCTGGGTATAAAAATTGTCATATAGGTCCAGCGCAGTGTTACTTACTAACCACGGATAATCAATAATTTCGTCTATTTGCTGTTCACTTAGAGCACATGACGCTACACTAAGTGACTCAAGGCTTTCCATTCCTTCAAGCCCGCTTAAATCAATAGAGAAGTTGCGATTAATAATAAGGTGACTTAAATATGGAAGCCTATTTAACTCACTCACTTCTGTTAACCCAGCATCAGACATAGTAATCACTTCCAAAGATGTGAGATTGCTTACTGTTCCCAGAAAATCACCTCTTCTTCCACTTAAATTAAGAAATCGCAAATAAGCCAAGCTTGTAAGTGCTGAAATATCAAGATGTGAATTAGGATGTATAAAATCATCAAGCCATAAGCTCTGCAGATGGCTCATACATTCTATGCCGTTAAGATTTGTTAAATCAACATTAGTGAGATTTAAACCACCCCAACTCCTCAGATCATCTGCATATAAAAGATCATCCTCTCCTATATGCAAATTATCCCTTATGGCAGCAAGCAAAGCAGGATTAAATCTCGTCAGCTCTTGCCCGTCAATTATACCATTTTCATCTGTGTCACATGTAAATGCCTCTCCCTCTGGATTTCTACTACAATCAATATGCCTGCGAATAACAGACCCGATACCTGCGTCTTTTAACCTTATTATAGCCTCGTCTGATATATCGTTTCCATCTAAATTTACACCTAAACGTTCTATATTTGGATGATTAATTAGATATTCCATATCTTCATCTGTCAAACCGCAACAACTTGCATCAAGAAAGTTAAGTCCGCTTAATTCTGAAATATTACTTATATCAATCCCCTCATTTTGCGATATGATTAGTTCAGAAAGAGTCGGGATTCGACCTAATGGAGTTAATGATTGAACATTGCTGTAAGCAAGTGAAAGCGAAACCAAAGAGTGATGATCTGTCAATCCTGAAAGATCAACATCCATTGTTCCAAAAAATGAAAGTGCATACAAAGGAAGATTCTGTAATGGAGAGAGATCAGAAGGCATCTCATCCATGTTCTCAAAGCCAAGAATATTAATGCTCTCAAAACAATCAAGACCTTCAATACTGGAAAGAGATGTCTCCCTAATCGCCAGTTCATCCAGATATAAATAATAATCAATTGGGATTCCTTGGTCAGAAGGGATTCCCAAATTATCCCTTATCAGATCAAGAATAATCGGGTCAAAAACCGGTGTTCCATCCTCTCTCACATCATGTTCATTAAAAAAACCATCATTGTTTATATCACATGAGCTCTCTAATTCTTCCACAGCACAGCCTGAGGATGATAACAATCCTCCTAAAGAAACAACAAATTGAATTGTGCTTAATAATCTATTCATATTTTTTCACCTATATATTAGTGCTTGCCATTCTCGTGCTTGGAGACTGTGTCGCAATTGCTTTTTTGCTCTTTTTTGTCATTCCTGCGCAGGCAGGAATCCAGTAAAAACAACATGTTCTGGTTCCCCGCTGGAGTTTATCCTCGAGTGTTTTTGTCGGGGGCGAGGATGACAATCAAAATAAATTTTACAATCCATATAATAAATCTCTTATATCCCTTGGATCTCCTCCAAGCGCCGGCAAAATCACCCTTGATGAGGAGTCAAGAATACTTCCAAGATAACGACCTGTTCCTCCTTCGTAAATATCAACATTCATGGGAGGAAGCTCACGATGTGCTGCAGCATAAGCTGCCCTCATATCTTCAAAACCATCTGCGCCTTCTATCCAATAACCTGCCCGCTTCCATCTATGATCCTACCTCTATAAGAATTTGTGGGGCGCACAAACACAACTGCATGAGAATATGTCCTGAGAATTACATTTGGAATGCCAAGCCCGACTAAAACAGCAGATTCAAAATCAGCCATATTATTGCACACATATCTTCCCCTTGCATTACCTCTGATATTCACGCCAGTTGCATTACCTGACGGATCCACATTAAAAGTAATAAAATCAGACCCGCCTAATGCTTCGCGGACAATACGGTAAAAATTTTGAGAATCTGTGTGCGATAAATTCCACAACCTGAAACTGGCAAGATTAAGATCATCTTTTAAGTCATGCATTGCATCGTGATCATACAACCCGCTTGCAAACTCAGCCATTGCTGTAACAAACAGAAACTTATATTCAAATGCTGACATATCATCTCTTAACCCTGCTTCTATATTTATTTGAGCTAAGGTGTTTTCAAAATTCGGCTGACTTAAAACAATATCCCTAAAATGCCTTACAATAACTGTTAATTCAGGATTTGGACGAAGCGCATCTCCAATTTCCTCTTCTACTGTTGGTTGTGTGCTATCGTTTAAATAAACCACACGAAAATTTGTCCGCGTCCAATCTCTATCTCCAATTCCAACTGCGCGTTCAGCGCTCATTCTTGACTCAACATCTAACCTTCTCCCATGCCTTTGAAGATTTAAGTTAACACCCACCCTGTAACTATCTGGGGTTCCGAATAAGGCATCCCAATGGTTATAAAGCACGGTAGCTCCTACACCCAATCTATAATTGGATATATTAAATGATACAGAAGCCTCTGTATCAACCTGTGTTAGGATATTGGATAATTGCACAGAAGATCTTAAACTGAAATTTACATTATTTCTTTCAAATGCAATACGGGCGCCTACTTCCGTCATGTTTGGCAACATATCTATAGTACTCAGATCAAAAACATAATGGTCAACCTCAGGCAGTATCGCAAATTGCTGCATTAGATAAACAACAAGGCTGTTTCTGAATGAAACAGACAGTTTATCTTTATCGCACAATAATCTCCGCACATGGTGCAAGGTTTTTCATGATTTGTTCCACTTTTTTGTAAGGAAAGGGTTGTAGCGCTTGGGTCTATTGAGTGTTTGATCATCTTATCCCAGTCTAGATTATTTCGCGCCTTGCACATCTCCATATTTTGAATTACAGCATATTTTTTCCCTCTTGCAAGGTCAGCGCTAAATGCAGCTATTTTTGATGCAATGATTCCGTTTCTTACATCATCTATTGTCGGCAATCTTAAGTGTTCTGCAGGAGTGACATAACACAGAAAATCAGCTCCATGATAAGCAGCAATGCTTCCGCCAATAGCTGAGGTCATATGATCATAGCCGCATGCAATGTCACAAACCAGCGGTCCAAGAACATAGAAAGGCCTTTGTTTGCATATTGTTTTTTGAATAACCATGTTGGATTCAATCTGATTAAGAGGGACATGTCCGGGTCCTTCGATAATTACTTGAACCCCTTTTTGATTTGCCCTGTCAGCAAGCTCACTTAAGAGAATCAATTCTGATATTTGTGCAGAATCTCCTGCATCATGTGTTGCCCCGGGTCTAAACGCATCGCCAAGGCTTATTGTAACATCGTGTTCAGCTGCGATATCCAGAATTTCATCATATCTCTCAAAAAAAGGATTCTCCTTATTGTTTTTGGTCATCCAATTTACTGTTAATGCTCCGCCTCTGCTTACAATTCCCATAATTCTTTTGCTTTGTCTGATTTTTTTCACTGTGTCAGAATTAACGCCTGCATGAATTGTCATGAAATCTACACCTTCTTCAGCCTGCCGCTTAACTGTTTTGATAAAGTCGCTTGCTTTGGCAGAACTAAAATCATGACCTCCTCTTTTTGATGTTTCAAAGATTTCATACGCAGGCACTGTTCCCAATGGAAGCGAAGATTTATCTATAATTATTTTTCTTATCTCCTGTAAATCTCCTCCAGTACTCAAATCCATTACAGCATCTGCATTTAATTCACATGCTAGTTTAAGTTTTGTCAGTTCATCCTGAAGATTAATTATTTCAGGTGATGTTCCCAAGTTTACATTGATTTTAACTCGCATTTCTTTGCCGATTGCAGATATATTTGAAGGAGAGTGTTTTGGATTAAATGGAATAACAACTTTTCCATCTCCAATCAGCTCTCTTAATTTTTCAGAATCAATATCTTCAGATGACGCGACCTTTTTCATCTGGTCTGTTATTATTCCTTTTTGTGCAGATTGTAATTGGGTAGTCATTATTTCTCCTAGTGTTTGTTCAACAGAAGCTTGTTTGGGTTTTGAGACAAGATTCTG
>CAZLRI010000023.1:0-12877 GCA_964561745.1 uncultured Pseudobdellovibrionaceae bacterium
TCCTTTCCCTTTTCTCTCCATTTTAACTTACCCACTCAATTTAAGAAAGAGCCAAGGAAGTTTAGTTAGGTTTAATAACTGTATCTTTTGCCAGCTTATTTTTTTTCGGATAATCAATTGTATAATGCAGCCCGCGGCTTTCGTGTCTTGACAGGGCGGAGTTGATAATCAGGCTTGCCACCAATGCGATGTTTCTTAATTCGATAAGATTATTTGTTATCTTAAAATTCCAATAATATTCCTTTATTTCATCTAACAAAATATCTATTCTTTTTTTCGCGCGGATCAGACGTTTATTTGATCTGACAATTCCAACATAGTTCCACATAAGCTGGCGGACTTCATCCCAGTTTTGAAGAATGACAACCTCTTCATCGCTATCTGTGGCTTGTCCTGCATCCCATGCAGGTAAAGAGGGTATGTTGATGTCTGAACGATCTTCAATTGCTTTGCTTGCAGCTCTTCGCGCTAGCACAAGTGCTTCAAGAAGCGAGTTTGATGCAAGCCGGTTAGCTCCATGAATTCCAGAACAAGCTACTTCTCCAGCTGCATAAAGCCCCTTTATATCAGTTCTTCCATGCTCATCAGTGACAACTCCGCCACAAAAATAATGTGCAGCAGGGACAACCGGAATAGGGCTCTTTGTTATATCCAACCCAAATGACAAACATGTTGAATATATGTTCGGGAACCTTGTTTTTATGAATTTAGGGGACTTATGAGTGACATCAAGCAATACATATTCTTCGCCTCGCTTTTTTAACTCAAAATCAATTGCTCTGGCAACAATATCTCTTGTAGCCAGTTCTTTGCGTGGGTCATATTTATGCATAAACGGCATGCCATTTTTAAGCCTAAGGATTCCTCCTTCTCCACGAAGAGCTTCTGAAATAAGAAAAGACTTTGCTCTTGGATGAAAAAAACATGTGGGGTGAAACTGAACAAACTCTAAATTTGCTATTCTGCAGCCAGCTCGGTATGTCATGGCAATGCCATCACCGGATGAAATGTCAGGGTTGCTGGTATAAAGATAAACCTTACCTGCGCCGCCTGTTGCAAGCATAACAACCGGCGCTGCAAATGTTACGACCTTTTTATTTTTAATGTTTAATGCAAAAGCCCCAAGGCATCTGTTATCTTTCCCTTTGTATTGCCTTATTTTATTACTTGTAATCAGGTCAATTGTTATATGGTTTTCATAGAATTTGATATTTGGGTGTTTGCTAGCTGCGGCGATCAAAGCTCTTTCAATTTCATGTCCAGTTTTGTCATTAGAGTGCAATATTCTTCTTCGACTATGTCCGCCTTCTTTGCAGAGGTCAAAGTTGCCTTTATTGTTTTTGGAGAATTTTACACCCCATTTAATGAGCTTTTTGATATCTTTTGGACCTTCAGATACAATTGTTTCAACTATTTTACGATTACATAACCCATCACCTGCTCTCAGTGTATCATTTATATGTTCCTTAAAGGAGTCTTGTTTTGAAAAAACAGATGCTATGCCGCCTTGAGCATAGCATGTGGTTGCTTCGTCTTTATTGCGCTTTGTAATAATGGAAACCTTGCCATGATCTGCTACTGAAAGGGCAAACGTGAGTCCTGCAATCCCACTACCTATAACCAGATAATCAGATTTTTTTTGCATGAAGCGCATACTATCAATCTATTATATTTAAGACAATATCTTTGACAAATACCTGAAGGTTCGTAGAATCAATATATTGATCGTATGACATTAACTAAATGAAAATAAAAACAATGAATACAGCAAAAACCGCCAGCAAATTTTGGAATGTTCCCAACCTGATTACTTTCGGGCGGCTGCTTATAGCGCCTGTGATGCTTGTTTTTCTTCTTATATTAGATTTTATTCCAAGCCATTTAAAAATGGCTAAAACATTGTCACTTATTGCTGCAATTACTTTTGCTGTTGCAATGGCAACTGATATGCTTGATGGCTATTATGCAAGGAGATATAAATTAATTAGCACTTTTGGTAAATTTCTTGATCCTCTTGCAGATAAACTGCTTTTTTTAACTGCTATGATCATGATGATACCGCTGGGCAGAATTCCAGCATGGGTAGTAGCAATCTTTTTTATCAGAGAAGTAACAATAACTGCTTTAAGAGGAATTGCTGTTGAAGAGGGTATTGTGATAGATGCCTCACACTGGGGAAAGTATAAATCAGCTTTTGTTTCAGCAGCAACTGTTGGATTATTGCTTCACTTTCCATTTTGGGGAATAGAGTGGCGTATAATAGGCTGGGCTTTTTTATTTCCAGCTTTGCTTTTATCGATCGGTTCTGGTCTTCATTATACAATTAAATTTTTTGTTACATTGCCAAATTCAAATATAACAACAACATAAAAAATATGAAAAAAGTTTTTTGTTCACTTGTATTATTTCTTTTGTTATCTGCATCATTTGTATGCGCTGCTGAATCCAATGATCCATATAAACAAGCAACAGAATGTTATAAAAAATTAACAAATGATGCTGCAAAAAATACAGATGTAAAGGAATGGAAAGCTTGTATTAAAGAATTTGAGGATATAGTTGATATTGATCCAAATCATAAAAAAGCTGATGCATCTTTATATAATGCTGCCAGATTAAATAAAGATTTATATAAGCAAACAAAGAATCAGGAAGATGTAGAAGAAGCAATACATCTTTATAACAGGGTTATTAAAGAACATTCTGACAGCAAACTTGCCGACGATTCTCTTTATCAGATAGGTTTGCTTCGCAAAGATGCATTAGGTGAAACAGATAGGGCGGAAAAGGCGTTTGCTACAATAATTGAACGCTATCCTGACGGAGATATGGCGACTCAAGCTAAAGCGCAACTTGCTTTGTTGAGTAAAGATTCCTCTGATAATAACAATCAGAATGAAATTCAGGAAACCGATATAAATATACAGGAGAAAGAGCCTGTATATAAGGAAATCTCTTCTGATAATGATAATCCGTTTAAGTCAGCCAAATTATATAGAACTGATGTTGATGTTAAAGATGATCAGACTGTAGTTACGCTATATTCAGATGAAAAAAGGTCTTTTACGCGAAAGTTTGTGGATGTTGGCTTAAGAACTAAATCTCCTGCTAAACTTATTATCAATTTACCAAGAACCAAAATTGCAGATAATGTTAACAACAAACAGGATGTTGGTAGCCGTCATCTGAACTGGATGAGCTTAACACATGGGATTTTAAGCGGTGATCTAGTCGTAAAGTTTGAATTAGCAGATAATTCAGCTTATGACATTAAGCAGATTGAAGGAAAAACTATAGTTCGTTTTTATGATCAGGGTGCTAATCCATCTTATACGGAAATCAAAAATGAAAAATCATTGAAACAAAAAATTCGCATTGTTGTGGATCCAGGGCATGGTGGTGAAGACAATGGGGCTGTTGGTCCGTCTGGAATTAAAGAAAAAGATATTACATTAGCGATCTCTAAAAAACTTGCTGTTTTGTTGAAAAAAGAGCTGAACGCAGAAGTATATATGACAAGGTCTGTTGATAAAGATATGGCTCTCGAAAAGAGGACCGAATTTGCAAATGCCAAAAAAGCTGATATCTTTTTATCAATTCATACAAATGCTGTTAAAGACCGGAATGTTCTTGGTATAGAAACCTATTATTTGAATAATGCTACAGATGAGGCTGCTAAACGCTTGGCTAAAACAGAGAATTTGAGTGCATCCAAACCTCAGGATGAGGTTGATAAGATTCTTCTGACGCTCCTTCAGAATTATAATACTGAGCAGTCTAATCTTCTTGGTCAGGTTGTTCATGCGCAGATTTTGGCCCAGTTAGCTAAAAAATATTCCAATGTGCATGATAGAAAACTAAGGTCTGCTTTATTCTATGTGCTGGTTGGGGCTAAATGTCCGGGAATTTTAATAGAAACCTCTTATATTTCAAATCAACTTGAGGAAAAGAGACTGGCAAATATTGCTTACCAGCGGCAGCTTGTTGATGCAATCATAAGTGGTGTAAAAAAATATATTGAAAGCAATCAAGATCAGTTTGTTTCTTTGTAATAAAATAAGGCATTATCTATAGATGCAGGACCAACAATCTCATCATAAAACAGATTTTTTGCCGGACATCCCTGTGCTCTCAGTTGAGCTTTTGCGCGAAAATCCAAAATCTGCGATTAAAACATTTCTTAATAACACCAATCAGTTGTTTAACAATGCATACAGAGATGGTTATGATGCCTTAGAGCTGTGTCGATTTCGTTCTATTTGCATTGATACTATTATTAAATCTTTGTTTGAACATTCTTTGTTTCTTAATAAACTGGAGGTCAAATTTACTGTTTTGGCATTAGGCGGTTATGGAAGAGAGGAGATGGGATTGCTCTCTGATATAGACATCCTTTTTTTACACAATGAGAAGAAGGATTCTGTTATTAAAAAAATAGCTGATACAATGTTATATCCATTATGGGATAATAATATAGAGGTTTGTAATTCCATAAGAACTATTGATGATTGCGAACATGTGTCTAAGGTTGATTTGCGCTCTTTAACATCAATGCTTGATGCAAGATTTATTATTGGCGAGAAAAACTTGTTAGACGTTTTTAACAAGTTCTTAAAACAGAGGTTTGATAATAGAAAAAAGATCAAGAGTTTTATAGATGCAAAGCTTGAGGAGGAAAATAAAAGAAGGCAGAGATTCGGTGAAACCATTTTTTTTGTTGAGCCTAATATAAAAGAGGGGGCTGGTGGATTGCGCGATTATCACACTTTTTTATGGGTCGCAAAAGCAGCTAATTTTGAACAAAGGTTTGAAAATATATATCGTTTGTCTCAAATTTCTCAAATTCAGGAACAGGATTTGCTGCATTCAATTGGTTTTTTATGGAGAGTTCGACACTCTCTTCATGTATTGGATAATAGCAGAAGCGATCGTTTGGGGCGCGAAGAACAAATAGAGATAGCTAATACAATGGGATATAAAGATACTGACTCATCTATAGCAGCTGAAGAGTTTATGAGCGACTATTATAAAAATTCCTTTGTAGTTAATTATCATTCTAGGAGGGGAATAGAAGCTGTTTATAATAAAATAACTCCGAAACGTTCTTTTTTTAATTTTATTTCAAAAAAAGATATTAGTGAAAATTTTTATAAAATCAGAAGAAAAATATATCTTAAAGATCAAAATATTTTGCTTCAGCCATTAGAAATTCTTAAATTAATAATGTTGGCTAAGAAAAAAAACTGGGAGCTGGATCTATGTGTAAAGGATAGAATGTCAGAATCTATACAAGCCTCTGAGATGCAGAATATGTTTGATACAGCAGGGGTTGGCGATCTATGGAAGGAGATATTTAACGATCCAATATTATTGTATCAGACATTATTTGAATTAATGTTAAATGGATGGTTGGAAAAATATTTTCCAGAGATGGAAAAGATAATGCACAGAATTCAGCTGGATAGCTATCATAACTATACCATTGAATATCATTCAATTAATGCAGTCCATGAAATAGCGAATCTTGAGTCTTTGTCTGAAATGAAAAGCTTTCCTTTTGCATCTAAAATTTTGGGACAGGTTAAACGGAAAAATGTTTTAATGTTAGCTGTATTTTTTCATGATGTTGGTAAGGCAAGGGGCGGTAAACATGAGGAGGTTGGCGCAGAGATTGGTAGGTCAATCGCAACCCGACTTGGATATGATAGTAATGATATCGAGGATGCGTCTTTTTTGATAAAGAACCACGCGTTGTTGCCTACTTTGGCTTTTCGTCGTGATATTAAAGATCTGAATTTAATTGAACGGTTTGCTCAAAATGTGAAGACCATTGAACTTCTTGATATGTTATATCTATTAGCATTTGCTGATGTAAGATCAGTTGCAAGGCATATCTGGAGTGATTGGAAGGGTAGTCTTCTTGATGAGCTTTATAAAAACACAGTTTCTTATTTAAAAGGCAGTGGCAGGGATTCAGAGCAGCAAAGGCTCTTTGTGAAGAAACTCGATAAAATACATAAATTGATAGAAGGCGTGATGACAAGAGATGAGCTCAGTGCTTTTTTGTCATCAATGCCAGAGCGTTATTTATTCACAACATCGCCTTCTGCTATAGCATCTCATATAACTATGGCAGATATTCTTACTGAAAAAAAAGTTGTTATGCACACACGGCATAATCCTTCTAAGGGGTTTACAGAGCTATCTGTGGTGGCAAAAGATGCGCCAGGCCTTTTTTCCAAGATTGCAGGGGTTCTCTCTATTAATAATATCAATATAATAGATGCCCAGATATATACTATGCCAAACGGGACAGCTTTGGATCTTTTGTGGGTTACTGATTCAAAAGACAGGTTGGTTTATGATACAAATATTTGGGAAAAGGTTTATAATGATTTTGAAAAAGCTGTTAACGACATTCTTGATGTACACAAGACATTAATGCTTAAGGTTAAACCTAGATTTCTTTCAAAAACAAAAGAACGAACTAATTTTGTTCAGGTAAAAATAGACAATGATGTTTCAGTAACTGAGACTGTGATAGATGTGTTTACAAATGACAGATTAGGATTGCTTTACGGCATTAGTCGTGCTTTTTTTGATCTTGGTTGCACTATTGAAAGGGCAAAGATCACAACAAATTCAAAACAGGTCTTAGATGTTTTTTATATACGTGATCCAATAGAAGGTAAAATTTTGTCAAAAGATCGGTTGAAATGTATTGAAGATGCTATCAAACAAGCGGCTAGTGCTTCGACAATTTAATTCTTCTCTGTCATTCTCGTGCTTGACACGAGAATCTAGCTTTTCTGGATCCTCGGATGAGCCTGCCCTCTGAATTGATCATGGGGGCGAGGATGACAAGCTTTAATAAAGATTAAATTGACCATGCACTTGTGCAAACCAATAAAAATATGAAAGATCGTCTAGTGCTACTTTAAAAGGATAATATTATGGTATGGGTTTTAGCATTATTTTTTTTATTACTTCTGGCATTGGTTATTTATCAATTTATTTCCCAGCAGAGATTTCTAAAAAAGAAGACATCTGAGACTATGAACAAAGATCTTTTGGAAGAAGTGGAAACAGAACAAGAGGAGATGCTGCGCAAGAAAAAAATCTTTGATGCATCAATGGAAGAGGCTAGAAAAAAGATCAATAGAGACAAAGAAGAGTTGTAATAACTTGACTACTTTCAGGCGGATTGTTAGGAATGTAATGCAATGGCTAAAATAAAGATATGCAAAGAAAAGAATTGTTATAATAGCGCAACAACCGCTGGTTATTGCAGGCTGCATTATCTGAAAAACTCGCGAAAGATCAAAGAAGAACAAAGACAAAAAGCAGGCAAACGACTTGATGCTTATATAGAGAGTATCTGTAAAAAACATCCTGACAATTATATAGAAGTAATAAAAGAGAATATCAGTTCTCCTGGCTTTGAGGGATATGTTGAAGACAGGTTTGGCTATGATGATGAAGATATTCTTCAAGTCATGGATGATCTTTCATTTGACGAAGAAATTGATGATCTCATAAGGCACCTGAAAATTGAAGATGAATATTGATTTTTGTTGAGTTGCAAAAGCCTGGTTACGAACCATCCTAATATTAAAAATCAGACAAAATGAATTCATAATTAAAGATTATGTGTTGCTTTTTAAAGGATGTCTCTTTTTATTTCTAATAAAAAACCCGCTGGTTAGGCGGGTTTTTAAATTTCATTAATCAGAATTACTTAAACTGCTTTTTTCCTTAAAGGAATTACTATAAATGCAAAAGCTATAATTCCAAATATAATTAACGATAGCCATCCTCCGGCGCTATTCAGAATAGATAACTCTTCTACACCAAAGAAATGCTCTGTTAATGATGGTATGCCAAGAAGTACAAGCCCGGCAAGTAACACACCTGTCAAAGCCTCGCCAGCTATAAATCCAGAAGCCAGAAGTATACCCTTGTTATCGACAAGTTCTTTGTCCTGTTTTGACATCTTTCTTTTTTCAACGATCTTATCCAGAATCCATTTGAATACTCCACCGACAAATATTGCAAATGTTGTTTCAAATGGCAGATACATACCAACTGCAATTAACATTGGTGCTGGTGCTTCAACTAAAATTAAAGCAAGTGCAAAGAACATACCTGTTGCAATCAAACCCCATGGCATATTGCCGCCAACAATGCCGGTTGCTAGTTGTGCCATTAACCCAGCTTGTGGGGCAGGAAGTTTTGCATCTCCAATGCCTATTCCACCTGCTGCAATATTGCCTTCATGAAGTATGATGATTGGAAATATTAATACAAAAGCCACGACAACTACTCCAATTATTTCAGCCAGCTCCATTTTCCACGGTGTGCCGCCAATAAGATGCCCAACTTTTAGATCTTGTATCATATCACCAGACAGACATGCTACGCAGCAGACTACAGCAGCTATTCCAAGCACAGCAGCTATTCCCGGAATGCCTTTTACTCCAAAAAGAAGCATTACCAATGCTGCAATAATAAGGGTTGAAAGGGTTAGTCCTGAAACCGGTTGATTTGAATTTCCAACAACACCAACTAGCCAGCCTCCAACAGCTGCAAATAGAAAGGCGGTGATTAACATAACAATCGAAGCAACTATAGCGCCGGTTATATTTTGGCAAAAATAATGATATAAAAACGCCATTGGAATAATAAGTATGATTGCTGATATAAATACCCATTTTAAATTCAGATCTTTTTCCAGTCTGTTGTTTGGAACACCTGCATTCAGTTCATGTTTGGAAAAGATTCCTTTAAAGGCACGTGCCAAGGAATTCTTCAATCCCCAAAGTGTATATAAAGAACTAACAAGCATTGCTCCCACAGCCATTGGGCGGACAAGATTATACCAAGCAGTGTAAGCCATATCGCTATTTGAAACAGACATTCCACCTGCAACTAATTGATCATAGAAATTAGGATTTAAGAATAATGCTAATGGAATAAAGACGAGCCATGCTAATACGCCGCCTGCAAAGTTAATGCATGAGTATTTAGGGCCGATAATATAACCAACTCCCATAAGGGCAGGTGAAGCTAAAGGAGTTTGAAAAGCGATTCCTCCTTTGTGTGTGATGTCAGCCAAAGTTTCTTTTGATCCGTTAAAGTGATGAATTACTGAGTTTGGAAAGTTGATAAAGAATTCTTTGCATTCCTTGAAGATTGCAAACCCTCCGGAGTTTTTCAGCATTTCAATCAATATTCCAATACCTATTGCACCGAATACGTATTTTGCGCCAGAGTCACCACCTTGTCCGGCCTTAACGATTTCATAACATGCATATCCCTCAGGAAAGGGTAGCTCAGCATCAATGACTAATGTTCTTCTGAGAAGTGTAATGAAAAGAATACCAATTAAACCACCAACCAAGAGTATTAATGTGACATCCCAATAATGAAAATTTGTCCACAATCTTTCGCCATTTAGATTAACCATAACAAATGCCGGTATGGTGAATATTGCTCCTGCAACAAGCGCTTCGCCAACACTTGCGGTTGTTCTTGTGATATTTTGTTCAAGAACTGTTCCTTTCATAAATGGCAGGCGGAATGCTGCAATTGCTATCACAGCAGCAGGAAATGCAGCTGAAATAGTCATTCCTGCTTTTAAGCCCAGATAAGCATTTGCTGCCCCAAGTATGACAGCCAAAAATAGGCCTAGTAGAATTGATTTTAAGGTAAACTCTCGCATTGTACTTTCAGCAGGCACATATGGTGCTGGATCAACTTTTGGGATATGTGTTTCTGATGATGCCATGTTCCCCCCTTAGGTTAAATGTTTAAAAGGCTATGTTAGTTTAAAAATAACAGCTAGTTATATGAAATAAATTTTGTGGGGCAAAATGTCAATTTTAATATAAAATATTGTAATTTTGATGCAATTTTTTCTTGTTTGCGGAGAGTAGAGCCTGCAATTACCAATGAGTACAATTACCAATATTCTCACATGATGGCACATTTTATGGGAGTGGTGGAAAATGCGGTTTTTGTCATCCCCGCGTCCGCCATAGGACGGATCAGCCTCTGGCTGAAAGGCGGGGATCCAGTAATTTCAATAGGTTCTGGATTCCTGCGAAAGCAGGAATGATATTTTCCACCATTCCCTTTATAGCTGCCATTTTTCAATTCACTGTTTAATGTGTTATTTTTTTATTTTCAATAGGTTGAAATATGAGTATATATGACCTTGTTCGGCACGAAATATGCAAAAAATCTATCAGGTAAGGTCTTTATAAGTTTGTCAAATTTTAGGAGGTTGTTCATGATTAAGAAAAAAATGATTTTTATAACTCTGTGCTTATTTATTGGAATAGGTGCAAGTGTTATTCAACTCAGCCAAACCTCTGCTGATCTTGCAACAGAATCATTAGCAAGACAAATGGATAAATCTATTAAGGCTTTTTGGATTGAGGGCGGCACATTTCACCATGAATATGATGGCGACCTATGGGGTGTAGCTATGTTTAAGACCGTTGATAATCCAGCTGATCCGCGTTGGGCGATTGATGATAAAGGTAGACCCAACAAACCTGTGGTTTCTATATTCAACGGAATTGCTGATGCTGGGATCGCTTTTTTAGAAGCTTATAACCATACGGGAAATAAGTTGTATTTGTATTATGCTTTGAAAGTTGGAAAAACTTTACTTTCAATTCAAAAAGATATGCCTTATCCTGGTTGGTCAAGTCACGCTGTTGTTGTTCCTCCGGAAGTTTCTACCACCGAAGGCGAAGTTGGTCACTGGACAACCGCTGCTTCAAATAAGGATACTGGAGACCTCTCTTATCCTCCCAGAGCGACTCATCCTTATGTTACATTTGATGATGGCATATCCACTAATGGCGGCATGTTTTTAATTGAGCTATATGATGTAATTAAGGATTTGGATTTTTCATCAGGAATAAATCTTTTAGACGAAGCTCGTATTACAAAAGAGGCGATTCTCACAGGAGCTACGGCATTTTTTAACTTGCTTAATGGCTATCAAACATTCGAACTAGCTAAAAGAGATTTTGAAAATGTTCGAATAAAAAACGCTCCTGTTTCAAGCAAAAATGGAGCACATCCTTTTAGGGAGTATTTAGCCCGTCTGCCATTCCTCCATCCTTTGAAGTGGGGGAGAACATTTCAACCATATAACACCGGTGGTTTTCCACAAGGAGTTAGACCTAAAGAAGACCAGCTAAAAGCAGGAGGTAAACTATTTGGAGCTAAAGCTGCTGGTTATCGATTACACAAAACCTTAAACGATAATGAAATGAGTAAAATATTATTATTTCTACTCCGTTATTATGAAGTAACCGAAAGCTCAGCAGCTCTGACTAATTTAAACAAACAACTTGATTGGTTGGTTAAGGTTTTTAGGGAAAACGACAATCGGGCATGGTGTCAACAATATCATGTATTAGATGATAAATGCGCACCAGCAAGACCTTGGGAAGCCCCTTCTTTTGCAATACCTGAAAGTGTTATGTTAATTGATACTATTGCTTATATAGAAAAAACCTTAGAAGAAAATTATGGCAAAACACACAATAACGATATTCAACAAATGTTGGAAAATGCTATTTATTATATTCATAAAGTTATTAGACCAGACACTGCCCATGATAGAATAAACAGACGTTTTAGATTTTATGCATTAGGCACGTATAACCAAACCGATTCTCCTACTGCTAATAAAAATATTAATTCTAATGATCCTTTATATGCTTGTGATTATTATTACACAGATGATCCTGATAGAAGCAAATGCGTTAGCCCAACTTCGGCTCATAGTTATAATTATTATTTAATTGAAAATGATTTTGAAACTCCAGCAGCCTTTATTGTTGATAATTATTCAGCTGGAAATGCTCTCACCTATTTGATTAAGGATCCTTGCATAACAGAAGGAAGAGCAAGTTTTACAGGATGTCTTGATTTTAATAAACCAAAAGCTTTGGAAGATAAGCATTGGGACATTGACCTTATTTATTGGGGCGTAAGATTAACCGAAAGCATGCTTAATACTAGGCTACCCAATGATGCAGGGTTGTGGACTTCGATTTTTGAAGGGCGTACTGTGATCAATACCAACAACTTTAAGAAACACATCAGAGGTATGGCTGCTCTTATAGATTCATCCGAGCTAAGTGATTCAGATCTTGATGGTGTTCCTAACGGAAATGAGCGGATTCGAGGGACAGATCCATATTATCCAGATAATTTAACACCTGAAGAAGCAGCAGGAGTAGAGGGACCTTTAGGATCTATTCATAAACCACTTGAATTACATCAGCTACCGCAACCGTTTCTACCTACCCCGGACAATCCTACTGACAGAGAAAGACTTACAACAGATGGACCAACCCTTTGGGATCCAAATCAAAGTAGAACAGAACCTGAATCAGGATCTGGAAGTGACTTAAGAGAAGAAGGAGGAGGGGATGCAGAGCCATCTTCAGAACCACAAGTAGTATCTCCTCCAGAAACTAATAGTGAAGATACTGAAGAGCCTTTAAGCTCATCTCAGCCTCAGACAACCACACAACAAACTGAGGAAGCCCAATCCAGCACTCATTCTGTTGGTGGATGTTCCAGAGTAAAAGATTATTTGTTGCATTAATTGTGAAATGTATGCACATGGTAGCCGCAAGCTTTAGCCTGCGTAAATTACGCACCCTGAAAGGTGCAGCTACCTTTTCGAAAACAAATCACAAATCACGAACGACAAATTACGAGCGACGAACCACGAATTATGTCAAAATCCTAAATCCCCCTATGTCAGCCCCCTATGTCAGGGAAGATGTCGCGAAGATCTTTCGGGTATAATTTTGTTTGCCGTTGTTTTTCCAAGTTCTTTGTT
>CAZLRI010000024.1:0-12730 GCA_964561745.1 uncultured Pseudobdellovibrionaceae bacterium
AAAGGTATGAAGGTAAAAACAGATACACCTCTTGTAAAAGAAACAAGAAAGATGGTTGTTGAACTTTTACTCTCATCTGGAAAGCATAACTGCATTTCTTGTGAATCCAACGGCGTCTGTGAGCTTCAGGATGTAGCTTACAGAATGGGCATAGAAAAGCCATCCTTTATTATTGAAGAAGAGGATAAGCTTCGTGATGCATCAAGCGAGATGATAGTTAGGGATTTTGATAGATGCATAAAGTGCGGACGTTGTATTGAAGGTTGCAACAAAACAGTAGTAAATGAAGTTTTGGATTTCGGTCAAAGGGCAAATGATACAAAGGTAATTTGTGATGATGATCTTGCCATGGGAGATTCTTCCTGTGTGCAGTGCGGAGAGTGTTCGCAGCTTTGTCCTGTTGGTGCAATAATTGATAAAAAATCTATAGGGCTTGGTCGTACATGGGAACTGAAAAAAATCGATACAGTATGTACATATTGTGGCGTGGGATGTCAGCTGACATTACATGTTGATGAAAAGATAAATAAGATTGTTAAGGTTACAGGTGTTGAAGATGCAACAGCCAACAAAGGAATGCTGTGTGTTAAAGGTAGATATGGTTATGATTTTGTAAATAGTCCTGAAAGACTAAAAACCCCTCTTATTAAAAATAATGACGGTTCATTTAGAGAAGCAAGCTGGGACGAAGCTATAAATCTGATAGCTGGAAAGTTTCGCCAGATAAAAAAAGATCATGGAAGTGATGCAATTGCAGGTCTTGCATCAGCAAAAGTTACTAATGAAGAAAATTATGTATTTCAGAAATTTATAAGAAAGGAGATAGGCACAAATAATGTTGATCATTGTGCCCGCCTCTGCCACTCCGCAACAGTGGCCGGTCTGGCTGCTTCATTTGGTTCAGGTGCAATGACAAACGACATCGCTGGCATTAAAGACTCTGACGTGATCCTTGTGACAGGGTCTGACACAACCGCAGCTCATCCTGTTATTTCTGCAAGAATAAAACAAGCTGTGCGTTCAGGAAAAACAAAACTCATTGTTATTGATCCAAAGAAAATACGTTTGGCTGATTATGCTGCAATTTATGCGCGCCAGCGGTGCGGTACCGATGTTGCTGTTATAAATGGGATAATGCATTTGATAATCAAGAATAACTGGTATGATAAACAGTTTGTGGAAGAAAGATGCGAAGGGTTTGAAGAGCTAAAAGCTGAAGTAGAAAAATATCCTCCTGATAAAGTTGAAAAAATATCAGGGATTCCAGCCAAACAATTAGAAGAGATTGCAGAACTTTTTGGTAAGGCTAAAACAGCTGCTCTGTTTTTTGCAATGGGCATTACCCAGCATACAACAGGAGTAGATAATGTTTGGTCCACGGCCAACCTTCAGATGCTTTGCGGAAATTTGGGTGTAAGCGGCGGAGGTGTCAATCCTTTACGCGGACAGTCAAATGTTCAGGGTGCCTGTGATATGGGCGGTCTTCCAAATGTGTTTCCGGGTTATCAAAAAGTTGGAGATGAGGCTGTTCAAGCAAAGTTTGAAAAAGCATGGAACGCAAAACTTCCCAGCAAGCCGGGAATAACTATAACAGAGATGTTGAGTGGTGCTGAAAAAGGCACAATAAAAGCCCTTTATATCATGGGCGAAAATCCAATGATAAGTGATCCTGATCTTAATCATGCTAAAAAGGCTTTGGAGAAATTGGATTTGCTTGTTGTTCAGGATATTTTTATGACAGAAACAGCCGAACTTGCAGATGTTGTTTTGCCAGCAGCTTCATTTGCTGAAAAAGAAGGTCACCTGACAAACACTGAAAGAAGATGCCAGAGAATCAGGAAAGCTATAAAATCTCCAGGTCATGCAAAAGAAGATTGGCAGATCATACAAGATATAGCTAATGCAATGGGTGGGGCATGGAACTATACTTCAGCAAAAGATATTGCAGGAGAGATAAATCAGGTAACTCCGCAATATGGCGGAATAACTTGGGATCGTGTTGGGAAAGACGGCTTGCAGTGGCCATGTCCTACAGTAGATCATCCTGGAACTCCTTATTTGCATAAAGGCAAATTTCCAAGAGGTAAAGGGTTGATGAAGGCAATTGCTTTTAAAGAACCTGCTGAACTTCCAGATGATGAATATCCGTTGATACTTACAACTGGCAGGGTTTTGGATCATTTTCATACAGGTACGATGACCAGAAAAACAGATGGGTTAAATAAAATGTCTGGACCTATGGTTATGATCTCTGTTGAAGATGCAGAGGCATTGGGAATTGAAAACAGTGAAATTGTAAAAGTTGTGAGCCGCAGAGGGTTCATACAAACACCGGCTTTTATTACAAAGAGAATAGGAAAAGGTACAATATATATACCTTTCCATTACAAAGAAGCTGCGGCAAATATTCTTACAAATCCGGTTGTTGATCCAGTTGCCAAGATACCTGAATATAAAGCGTGTTCAGCAAGGGTGGAAAAACTTTCAGGTAAAAAGAGTGAATTTATTTCGCAAAACAGAAGGATAAAATAGTTTTCCCTCTCTCTTAAGAGGCTGTGTCGTAATTGTTTTTTTGCTCTTTTTTGTCATTCCTGCGCAGGCAGGAATGACAACACTTCGGAAACATTCTCTTGATGGGAGGGAGATTAAAGGAAGGATAATAATGTATAATTTAGAGCTGGAAAAACTTTTTTCAATTGCAATAAGCCGTGAGATTGAAGCATACGAATTTTATAAAAAAGTAACGGAAATAGCCACAAACCTTGCAGTAAAAGATTTGTTTAAGCAGCTTGCAAAAGAAGAGATGCATCATATGGAGATATTAGAGGAGTTTAAGGCTGATCCTACAAAGATGATGAATATTAATGCTCCAAAGACTGATACAAAAGTAGCAGAAGCAACAGAGCTGCCTTCTTTAAGTGCTGACATGAAACCAGCAGATGCAATTGCCTTGGCAATGAAAAAAGAGCAGGAGGCAGTTGAATTTTATAGAAATTTAGGTAAACAATGCACATCTTCGGAATCCTGTAGATTTTTCGAAAACCTTGCAAAGATGGAACTTACGCATAAACAAAAACTCGAAAATCTGTTTGTTGAAATCGGTTATCCAGAGGTATTTTAAAAATTGATATTTTTATGGCTCATCATAAAACTCCACTTGCTATTCGTAACCTGCTTTGAACGCGCTTGATGCTGTTGAAAAAATCAAACAACTTGAAATCGGGAAAAAAAGAATAATCTGCACAAGTTTGCAGAACTTGTATATTGCAGCTGATGTGGAAATTGTTTCGGCATGGGATATTTCTTGATAAACCCAAATCGTGCAGTTGAAAACTGAACGATTTGGGCAAACCCGCTAAATTGTGTCAGATCAAGGCGGAAAATAATTTTAGGAGGGAGGCGTATTTAGTGATACGTTGACCGACTAAAATTATTTCCCAACGCAGAGATGGCGCAATTTTGCGAGTTTGCCAAAAAATGCAACTGCATTTTTTGGGATAAAAGGTTAGAATAATTACACATGTGTAATATGTGGCTCTGACCTTATGCTCATGCCTACTGCGTTGCGTTTTAAAAAAGTGCTCAAGATAAAATATAAAAATGTATGGACTATATTGTTCTTTTAAAGTTTTCCGGCAAAATAGAGCGGTAAATTGATAGTTGCACCTGATTTGGAAAATTGTTTAGCCGATAATTTATATGCCTTTACTGGTGAATATTTTTTCAAAAACTGCTGAAGACTTTTCGCCTGAGTCCTGTGTCCGGCCTTGATTTCGACGGGAACAATGTTTTCATTTATATATATCAAAAATTCTATTTCAGAGTTTTCTTCTGTCCATGAATATAATTCGTTCATCCTGCCAGCCAAAAATTCCTGTGCAGCAAAATTTTCAGCCATATAGCCCTTGGTTATTCCGTAATCCTGCTTTAATATTGATTGAACAGGAAGGTTTAACATAGCCCCAAGAAGACCGATATCAAAAATGAACAACTTAAAGAGGTTGTTTTTACAAAATGCCTTTAGAGGAACATCGGCTTTATTACAGATATTTATTTTGATTATGAGCCCAGCACTTTCAAGCCAGTCAATTGGGCCCTGAAGCTGGGCAAAACTTCTTTTGCCGGAGATAATATGATTAAAACGATACCTTCTTGTAGAACCATCGATTTGCGAAGCCATCTGCAGAGGTATATTTTCAAAAACAGAAACAATGTGAATCGAATTATTTTTGCCGCTATGTTTGGCAAAATCCTTGTTGAAACTTTCAATTAAATTCTTTTGAACTTCCCTGGTTTTTTCAAAAGCTGTTAGTCTGTCAGATTTTTTATTTATATAAGTTTGTACGACCAGCGGCATCCCTCCTACAACATAATAATTCAGAAGCTCTACCCACAATTTCTGATGAGCCATATCAGGTATCGGGTTATCTACAGAAGCATTATCATAAGCATCAAGTAACATTGCATCTTCATTTGCCAATAAAAATTCCCCGAAAGTCATTGGGTAAAGATGCAAAAAATCAACCTTTCCAACTGGAAACGATTCATCTGATAACTTTATGCCAAGCAAAGAGCCAGCTGAAATAAGCGCAAGCTCTGGCATCTTTTCACAAAAATATTTAAGTGATGTTAATGCTTTTGGACACTCTTGAATTTCGTCAAAAAACACGAGGTCTTTTCTAATATTGATGGGAGACTGACCGACATAAGATAATTCTTCAATGATTCTCTTTGGATCAAAATTTTTTTCAAATATTAAATGAATTTCCTTGTTCTCTTCAAAATTAAAAAAATGGAATTTCTCAAAATGTGTTTTTCCAAATTCTGTGATGATGAAAGTTTTTCCTACTTGTCTTGCCCCCTTGAGAATAAGGGGTTTTCTCTCTGCGCTGTTAAGCCAGTTTTGCAATTTCAACGATATATTTCTCTTCATAGTGCTATCACTTTATACAAAAAAATGTACTTTTTGCAACGACTTTTTACTAAAAAATATATTATTTATGACGATAAATTAACATTAAAAAATAACTAAATGATTTCAAATGGTTACCTTCGCTGGTTATTTTGCTCCGTCTGGCGTTCTATTCGTCTGGCGTTCTATTCGTCTGGCGTTCTATTCGTCTGGCGTTCTAAAGAAAGAACCTAAATTTATCTCTCAACTTCAAAGATGCCAAGATTTCTTCTTAGATCATATGCATATCCATATTCTAAACGAGGATCTGTATGATAGTCATAAGATCTGCTGGCTGGAGGCGTGCCTCCTTGTAACGTATTTAGTCGATCCTTGATAGTATCTGTTATTAAATCTCTTAGGGTAAGTGATGTCCCTGAGTTAATCACACAGGTCCTTTCATCAGTATCGGAAATAACAATTGTCTTATTAGGCAATAATGAATAAAGGGACACAGTCCCTGCAGGTAAACCCGATAAATATGCGCCACCTGCTTTATTTAAAACAACAAGGTTGTTACTCGCATTGACTATCTGCTGTATTTGGTTTTCTAAAAATCGGTGTTCGGGTCTTTGGCTAAATTTATATTCTAACTGAACATTGCCAAAATGAGTATGTAGAATACTTCTACCATTTAACCTAAATCGTTCAGTTGAGAACTGCACGGTTTGGGTTAAAAACATTTATTTTTCATAGAGTTGCGTTTCATTTGCAAGCCATTTTTATTCAAAAGCCAACATTTATAAGGGAATTTTTTTATTTTTACACATATTTCAAAATTCTTCTGTCCCCATTCCTTATAGTTAAACCTTCAGAGTCATATTGGGCAAACAAAAGAAGGCATATTTTTCTGTTTCCTCCTATTAAATCCCTGAATTCAGCTACTGTTAATCCGTTATTGTTTTTGCGTAAAGCATTAACAAGAGCTTCTCTGCAGGCATCAACTATTGATGCATGTATATATTCTTCCTGAATTTTATATAGTTTTTTTTGACCCCTTAAATAATTTAGGATTTGTTTCAATTCTTCAGAAGCGATTTTTAACTGAGCTGCCATTGTATTTATTTCTGATGCCAGCGGAGTCTGCATCTTAAATTCTTTAAACATTGATTCTACTTTTGAAATTTTATCTTTGAAATTTTGATCTATTTGTATCTCATGCGAGCTTAAAGTCCACGTTTCATGAACCTGCTTGATTGTTTTATTTAATTCTAATTTTTGGCAAATTGATCTTAATAGCTGTTCCCAAACCATGCCTCTGTTTGAACCAATAACAGCCTTTAATTCTTCAAAAGTTTTCCCTTTTTCTTCAAGCGGATTTGTTTTGTGTGCCTTTGATATCTTTTTTATTATCTCATTTTCTATTCTGTCAGATTCTTTTTTATGAATTAAAATGTTTCCAATATCATTGAGAAAACAGGTAATATCATCCGGCAACTCTTCTTTTATAAAAGAGCTTATTAAGGAAAGAGAAACATTTAATTTATTGGTCAGTTCATGAACGAAAAGAGGCTCAGGCCTTTTTTTTATTTCATAAGAAATTATATCTGCTAATTGACTGTTGCTTAATTGAATTAAATTGTTGATAATTTTTTCATGCTTTCTTTTGTGATGTAATGGAGTGGTATCAATGATTTCTCCACCTCCAAGCGTTGTTTCTCCAGATGTGTTTCTGATGATAAATCGATCCCCTCTCATTGCCACGCAAGGTTTATCAAGAAGTAGTTGGATAACACAAATATCGTTGGCAGAAGCCTTATCTTTGTCCAAAATGTGCAGTCTGGCTTTGGTTTCAAATGTTCCAATATAGAAGAGAACGGTGTTCCATCGCATTAATTTTTGAGTGTTTTTAAATAAAGTAAATTTTGCGTCCAACATTTTCACTTGAGCTAGATTTTGATTGGAAATGATCTGACCTCTTTTAAAATCAGACTTATTTATACCCACTATGTTTATAGATGCCCTGTCTCCTGCAATAACAGCTTCGACTTCTTCTTTGTCTCTTTCAATGCGCCTTATCCTTAAAAGATCAAAATTAGATGGAAGCAGATAAACCTTAGCTTCTTTTTTTAGAGAGCCGCTTATTACAGATCCATTCACAACAGTTCCAAATCCTTTAACCGTAAAAATCCTGTCTATAAACATTCGAAATGTTGGAGTCTTGGGTCTTTCAGGAATATTTTCTGAAATAAGAGAGATCGTTTTTTTTAACTCTTCAATTCCTTGTCCGGTACTTGCAGAAACAGGAACAATCGGTGCGTTTTCCAAAAAAGTTCCTTTGACTAATTCTCGTATTTCTTGTTTTGCAATTTTGGTAGTTTCATCATCAACCAGATCAATTTTATTCAAGACTATTATTCCGTATTTGATATTTAGCGCGTTCATTATCTCAAGGTGCTCAATTGTCTGTGGCATGACTCCGGAATTTGCTGCAATTACTAAAAGTGCAAAATCAATGCCGCTTGCTCCTCCAACCATTGTATGTATAAAGTCACTGTGTCCCGGAACATCAACTATTCCTATTTTAAACTTATCTAGAAGAAGATGTGTAAAGCCAAGATTAATAGTAATGCCTCGGGATTTTTCTTCAGGATGAGTATCGCAGTCAAATCCAGTTAAGATCTTTATTAAGGCTGTTTTTCCATGGTCTATGTGACCAGCTGTTCCCAATATCAGATGTTTCATAATTCGTTGTTAGTTGTTAGTCGGTTGTCGTTCGAATGTTGTGAGTAGCTTTTGCAATGATGAACTATAGAAGAAGCTATGTAAGAAATATCTTTTTTGCCGATTGTTAACATGTCAAAATAAAGTTTCCCTTTTTTCAAAACAGGTATGATTGGGCGATCCATGTTCAATAAGTTATGAAAGACATGTTCGGTTAAGGTTTCTTTGTTTTTTGGACTGCTGTGAGAATTGCCGAAAACAACAGAGTAGCTTTTTAGTTTCATTTCCGGCAGAGATCCTCCTCCGCAAGCACCTTTAGTTTCTTCAACAGAGCAATTAATCTTTTCTTTTTTAAGCAGACCAGCAAGTTCCTCTGCTGATTTTAATAAATAATTACTGTCTTTTTCCAGCATTAAAAAAACAGGATTGTTATCAATTAAAGAATTTTCTTCCAAATAATAGCGGCATGCATTGATCAATGTTATCAATGTCAGCTTACCTACTCTTAAAGCTCTCATAAGAGGCGCTTTTGCCAGTTTGCCGATAAACTTTGTTTTGCCGACAATTATTCCTGCCTGAGGTCCGCCTAATAATTTATCACAACTAAACATAACAAGATCTGCTCCGGAAGCGATTGCGCTTTTAACATCAGGTTCGCTTTGTGAAGATGTCTTTTCGTGTCTTCTTAAAAGACCTGAACCTATATCATATATTAGCGGGAGTTTCTTTGAATGCGCCAGTTTAGCCAAATCAGCGATGCTTACTTCCTTTGTAAAACCTTTAATAATATAATTTGACTGATGCACTTTAATAATTAGACCAGTTTTATTTGAAATAGCCTTTTCATAATCAGATAAATTTGTTTTATTGGTTGTGCCTACTTCCACCATTTTTACATCAGCAGCTTTTATGATATCTGGAATTCGAAACGAATCTCCTATTTCAATTAATTCGCCGCGGGAGATAATCACCTCTTTATCTTTTGCAAGGGTGTTTAACGCAAGGATTATTGCCGCTGCATTATTGTTTACTACAATGGCGTCTTCAGCGCCGGTCAGATATTTTAAGATATCTGTTATATGATCACTTCTTTTCCCTCGTTTTCCTGTTTTTAGGTCAAATTCCAGATTGGAATAACCGGACATAACCTCTAAAGCATCATGTATTGCTTTTTCTCCTAATGGAGCCCTGCCTAAATTTGTATGCAGTATAATTCCAGTTGCATTAATGACTGGTTTTAGATTGTTGCCTGATATGGCGTGAATTAATTCTATTGTTTTTGAAACGATCAGATTTATTAAATCAGTTTGTTTTTTTGTACCACGCGTTTGCGCGTGGAAATCTATGTTTGACCGCGCAAACTGAATGGATTTCCTGATAGCGTAAACTACTAAGCTGTGACCTTTTGTCTCAATGAAACCATGTATGCTGGTGTGTTTTAATACTTCGCTTACACTTGGAAGTTGCTGAAATTTTTTATTCATATAAATGACTGAAACTTTTATTTTCCATTTTCTCATGCCATTTTCTAAATCAGCTGCACCGATTTTTGCAGAGAGGGTAGGAATCGAACCTGCCACAGACGGTGTTATCCGCCTGCTGCTGGTTTTGAGGACCAGCTAAAACACCAGTTTAATCCTCTCTAAGAGGCTTGGTTGTGTTTTTGGAAAACATATAAGCAAATAAAGGTCAAGCGTAAAACAAAAAAATCCCCTCCATTATTGCCGGAGGGGATAAAAGAACAAGCTCTTTATCAATTATATTTTCTGAGGTTGTGTAAGTATGGATGTTTTTAATTCCGCAGCTGGTTTTTTATAGAAAAGATTAATAAAAAATCCCACTACAAGCATTATTGCTGCAACATATAAAGCCACCTTAAAAGAACCTGATCCGCTTTTTATTTTCTCCATTAGCACTGGACCCACAACACCTGCAGCTGCCCATGCCAAAAGTATTTTTCCATAAATACTGCCCATGTTTTTGCTGCCAAAGGTATCAGCTGCATAAGCCGGCATAGTAGCAAATCCACCTCCGTAGCAGGCTAAAATGTAACAAGCAACCACAGTAAAACCAACTATGTTGCCTATTTGCGGGAGAAGGATAAACAATGGAATTTGAGTTCCAAGAATCAACATAAAAACACCTTTTCTGCCAAGTTTATCAGATAACGATGACCAGAATATTCTGCCTAACCCATTGAAGATAGATGTTATAAAGATAACAGTTCCTGCAATTAAAGCGCTGATACCGCAAGTGTCTTGTGCCAAAGGAGATAGGTTGCTTATTAATGCAATGCCTGCGGTTACATTTATAAAAAGAAGAAGCCAAAGAATGTAGAACTGTGGCATTTTTAACGCCCCATTAAGATCAACTGAGACTGTATTTTGTGCACCAGCCTTTTTTTGAACTGCTGCTGGAGGAACCCAATTAGCTGGAGGATTGTTTAAATATTGCGCAGCGATCAATAACAAAACTAAAAATACACCGCCAAAAATGTAGAACGTGCTTGCCAGTCCAAGACCGGTTTCTGTAATACTAAGTACTCCATTAACCATGTCTGTTTTAGGAATCATAAACGGAGCAATCTGCCCCATGATGGATGCTCCAAACCCAAACCCCATAACAGCTAATCCTGTAATAAAACCGCGTTTATCAGGAAACCATCTTACTAATATTGTTATTGGAGTGACATATCCAAGTCCGTTGCCAATTCCACCAATGACACCATAGCCGATATATAACATGGCAAGTGAACCCATTTTGTCGGCTACGCCTGTTAAAATAGTGCCAAGCCCGAAAAGTATTGCTGCAAGTGTGGCAACTTTTCTTGCCCCTGCCTTGTCAACAAACTTGCCGCCAAACGCAGCTGCCAAACCGATAAAAAGGATTGTTATCGTAAATGCAAGACCGACCTGTTCATTTGACCACCCGTGAGATGCCATAAAGGGTTTTTTGAACACGCTCCACGCATATACTGTTCCTAAGAGCAGTTGCATAACAATTCCTGCAACAGCTACACCCCATCTGTTTTGAACTTTTGATGTTAATGTTTCACCCACACTTACCTCCCTTTTGTTTGAAGATTTTTATATGATTGTGAACACAATCATAAACAATTTAAAGATGGGCATATATGTGTGTGAAACATACCTGAAAGTCAAGTGAGATTTGTTTTTATGGATTTTTTGTTTGCGAATTAAGTCCAAAGTCAATAAGAGTGAAACTTTAAAAATATATTTAATATATGCATTTTAATAAAACAAACATCTTATTTTCTGTTTTTGGAGCTGTAATTTTAATATTTATAGTTCTTCCGCTTTGTAAAATGATTTTTAGCACGAGCAGCTCTAATTTATTTGAAACCATGTGTGATAGGCAGGTTTTAAATTCAATATGGCTGACAATGACTTCTGCATTATATGCTACAATTCTAACTTTAATTTTTGGAGTTCCGCTGGCATATATTCTTGCAAGGTTTGATTTTATTGGTAAGCGAGTGATTGAGGGAATAATAGATCTCCCTGTTATGGTTCCTCATACTGCAGCTGGTATTGCGCTTCTGACTGTTTTTGGACAGAGATATTTTTTTGGAAAAATGCTGGGCAAGTTAGGAGTTAGTGTAGTTGGAAGTCAATTGGGCATTGTTTTTGCTATGACATTTGTAAGCGCTCCATTTTTAATCAATGCTGCAAAAGAAGCCTTCAGGTTGGTGGATCCAAAGATTGAGAATGCTGCAAGGACGTTGGGTGCAACTCAAATACAGGCATTTCAAAAAATAACATTGCCTATGAGCAGGCGTGCTATTTTTTCAGGTATGATTATGATGTGGGCAAGAGGAATTAGTGAATTTGGAGCGGTTGTAATACTTGCATATCATCCAATGGTTGCTCCAGTGCTTATTTTTGAGCGATTTGAAACATTTGGTTTGGGATATGCAAAACCAGTTGCTGTTTTGTTGGTGTTGGTGTCTTTGGGTGTGTTTTGTGTGTTGCATGTTTTTGGAGATAGGAAAAAATGCTAAGACTTGTTAATATAAATAAAAGGTTTCACCAGTTCAGTTTAGGTTCGATAGATTTTGAAGTGCAAGAGAATGAGTATTTTGTGATTCTTGGTCCTAGCGGGGCAGGAAAAACGGTTTTACTTGAACTTATAGCTGGACTTTGCCTGCCAACAAACGGGAAAATTCTATCGGGCAATTGTGACATAACCTTTGTACCCCCTGAAAAAAAAGGAATAGGGCTTGTTTATCAAGATTGCGCGCTTTTTCCTTCAATGAATGTTCAGGATAATATAATTTTTGGTCTGAAATTGAGGAAAAAATCCAAAAATGAGATAAGAGATAAATTAAAAAGTATAAGTGAATATTTAAAGATTTCTAATATACTGGATAGAGATGTTCGTAATTTGAGTGGAGGAGAAAAACAGAGGGTAGCACTGGCAAGAGCTTTAATATTGGAACCCAAGTTGCTTTTGCTTGATGAACCATTAAGTTCACTTGATATGCCTTTGAGAGAGCTGTTGAGGAAAGAATTGAAAAGGATTCATTCAGAATCAAAAACAACTTTTATTCAGGTTACGCATGATTTTGAAGAAGCAGTTTTTCTTGCTGACCGGATAGCTTTAATGCAGCATGGTATGATTATACAAATAGGAACTCCTGAAGAGATAATGCGGCGGCCAATAAATCATTTTGTTGCAGAATTTGTTGGAGTTAGAAATATTATCAAGGGTTTTTTAGTTGAAACTGGAAGTGATCTTAAATTATTTGAGAGTAGAGCTATGCGTTTGCAGGTCAATACCATTGTTAAGGGAAATTGCCATGTGTCCATACCAGCTGAAGATATCTTGATTTCAAAAGAAAAAATAGAATCAAGTGCAAGAAATTCCATGCATGGTACAATTGTTGATATATTACCCAGAGGCAGAACTTATGAGATAATTATAGATGTTGGTCAAAGGCTGATTGCTCTGGTTACAAAGAGATCTTTGGAGGAATTGGAGTTAAAAAAAGGGAAAAATGTCTGGGCTACTTTTAAAACATCGGAGATACATGTGTTTTAATTATAGCCCCCGCAAAACAAAATGACCAACTCTGCACATGAGTGATAAGAGAGA
>CAZLRI010000025.1:0-12673 GCA_964561745.1 uncultured Pseudobdellovibrionaceae bacterium
TCCCGCTCCCTTTCTAAGCCTCATCACGAGGCACCTTTGACCAGTTAATTGCGTGTTTTTTAGAAATGTTACCGCAACGGTAGAATGTCCTCCCCCAGCTGCAACAGTTTGTTTTTATTGAGTTTATAACTAAAGCTCCTGATTTTTAAGAAGCTCTTCCTTCTCCTATGAGATAAGCAAGAACGGGAAGGTTTTTTCTTTGTGCAACAAAATAGTGTGGGGCTTCATTTAGTATTTCAAATTGTTTTTTTGTAGGGTTTCCGTTTGATTTTAATTCAAAGGCACATTCGTCAAAATAAAAATCAACTTCGGATTTTGAACTGTCTCTGTAGAGATAAGCAGCCTCTGGAGCATTCATAGAACGATATGTCTGGGTTAAAAATGCGCATTCACTTATATTAAGAGAGGGAATGCTCTCCTCAAACAACCTTCTAATGTTCCACCCAACAGAGGCCCACACTCTGGCAATAAACGGATCAATAGGATATATCTTTTTTTGCTTGGCCGGGGCAAAAATTCCTCTTTGCAAATCAAACCTTGGAACTATGTGTATCGAAAAATGATCTTCCTGTATCTCCAAAAGTGTTCTGATGGTATTGGCACTTTGGATATCAGTTCCTTTTTTGATTGCCTCGAAATTCACTCTGCTGTTTAGGGTCTCACAAAGTTTTTTTGCGACTGCAGACAATGAACGCTGTGGAGTTCTGAGTTTTGACCAACTTCCTAATATCCAATCAATATAAATATTCCATATTGAGTCAAGAAGTTGACCATTTTTTCGGTATTCGCCGACTATACGCGGAAAACCACCACTTAAACAATACTCTTTCCATGGCTTTTCCCAATCAATCTTCTGATTCTCCAACCAATGTTGATTGACATGTTTAAAATTTATCTCCCGGAAAGGATCGGCTTCTTGAGGATAAAAAAAGTCCATATATTCTTTAAAGCTCCAGGGCCTGGCAAAGATGGTAATGCCTTCTCCTTTCCTCCCGGGCAGCCGTTCCCCACTTTCCAAAAGATGTCTAGCCTCACTTCCTGTACACCAGATACGACACTTCTTTAGTTTTCCTTCGGAATATAACGAACGAAGAGCCAAATACCATCCTTCAACAGATTGAACTTCATCAAGAACAATGGTCGTTTTTTCATATATCAATTCTGAAAGATGCGAAGACAAGTCTTGCTTATTTAAAATTGCGGAACAATCAGTATAAATAATTGTGTCAGAATCTTTCAATTGATGAAGAAAGAGCTTGAGTGAGGCTGTTTTTCCTATTTGTCTTGGACCATAAAGAAGCGATATCGAACCAAAAGGGGCATTAAACATCTTCAAATCAATTGAGGATTTTTTATGAAGCCCTTCGAAACCCCATATATTAACAGCCTCCTTAACAGATAGGTCGTCTAGTAACACATTGATATCATTAGATAATCTTTGATTTATTATTATTCTCATTTGAATTGAGGATAATCTAAAACAAAAGATAAGTCAATGAAAATAAAGCAATTATGATAGCTAAAACAAAGAAAAGATTTCAATAATTTACCAAAATAACGCAGTTTTCAACTGCATTATTCAAGTTAAACTGACAGATATCTTTTGCTCTGTTTGATGTTTTTTAAAACGCCACAACACCAAGTCCGTGAAGCAGACGGAGTCTCTCAGTGCAACCACCTGCTCGCCCATCAACATCTAGCCCAACAACATCTGTGGAGGCACCAGTTGTTCGTGCTGTTGAGTGTCCGGTATTTATGCATTGGCTGGCATCACCACCTGATGTTACACCAAACTCCAATTCCAAACGATATGCTCCACTGCTTGTTATACTAAATTGCTGTGTGCAAAATCCATAACGACCATCCATGTCCATACGAAATGGATCTGTCCATTCATTGATACCAGCGCAGTGGTTACCTATATTATTACACTGTCCAGCTACGCCAGGTGTCCCTTGAAAATCAACACATATGCGAGCATCCAATCCTACACACCTTGATCTGATCGAAAAACGCTGTAAACATCCTCCAGCTCTTTCGTCTGTCATGATCTCCATAGTTGGCGACCATTCTCCAACCGGCACGCACCTCTCACCAACTTCTCCGCCGCATTGACCCGGATCTTCATCAGCCCAAAATGAATAGCAGAAAGATTCTATAACACCGGGTGAACAAAAATCTATTGGATCAGTGCCACGTCCATATTCAGTACGGTTATTAAAACCATCTCCATCTGCATCTGCATTGCGATCCCCTGCATTAACAGGATTTAAACCATAAGTGATCTCCCATGCATCAGGCATTTCATCGCCATCATCATCAAGATCTGCATTATCACCAACTCCATCATTATCTGTATCCACTGTTTCTGATGCGTCAACTGGAAATCTATCAGCACTATCTATCACGCCGTCATTGTCATCGTCTGTATCACATACGTTTTTAACTCCATCGCCATCATCATCATTCTGATCATCATAATCCGGGCAATCTTCAACCGTCATTGCAGAAGATGATCCAGCAAGGGGTTTGCCGACAATCTGATAAAGCAACGAATCATATCCAGCTTTGTGATTTCCAGTATCATTTAGGATGCCAAAAAAACCTTCTTGTGGCAAAGGCATTAGCGCTGCAGAATCATACAACTCATAAAAGTTCGCTAACAAAAAATCTGTTCGCCCCTTTACCTTTTCTTTTATGATTGGCAGGGCGTAGTTGATCCATATTTTTTGATCTTCTTCAGAATGATTAACCCATTCAAAAAAAGATGAAAATCCGGTTTCAAAGATCGCACCCTGTTTACCATATCTGGTCATATAAATCAGAAGATCATCCAGAGCTTGCCAATCATCAGCTGATGAAAATGTCCATGTTGATGGATAATGATCAATACCAATAATATCAATGGAAGAACGAGTTGCTTCAGTTCCCATCCAATCCTCTAAATCACTTCGCCAATTTGGAGCATAGGTATCGCTAGAATACACATTAATCATTGTTTTATATCGTGTACCTCTTTCGCCCTCTGCTTCAGCAATGCCTGCTTCACAATAAACAAATTGGTTTGGATCATCAAACCACATAATAGGATCAACTAAATCAAAATTCGCTTCATTGCTCATTTGATAATAGAAAACTTTATCCCGTAGATGATATGCTACTTTTTTACAATACTGTTTCCATTCCAGCCAGTATTTATCTTCCTCCCACTGATAATCACTCTTTGCCCAGTCTGGAATTCGATATAAGACCATAATAGGTTTTAAACCACGAGCCTCTAACGCAGGAATCCATTGGTCGCGGAAAAAATTAAGTCCTGCCTTTCCTTTCAACTGACAATCAGACTTACTATCTTTTATATAACACCAATCATTAAGCTCACCCATAGCTCTTGTTGGCTGAATATCATCCCATGGCACATCAAACCGGACAAACTCTGCGCCCAATGCTTTAATCTCATCCAATGCTGTTGATAAATGTGGTTTGGAAAAATTTTCTGCATACTCATAAACATCCTCTGGATGCAAACTGACCGACCATGGAAAAGTTGATTTTCCAATAACCTGCTTTTGGCATTTACTGCTGCAACCATCTCCATCTCGTCTATTGCCATCATCACAAGTTTCGTGCGGATCACTATCATCTCCATTTCCACAATTGGGAGGATTAAAATCTTCATTTACTTCGCATGAAGTCGTACAATAATATTCTTCCCCGTCTCCATTCCCTGCGCCATCATCACACTTTTCCCCTATTTCAATTTCACCATTGTTACACACTGGTCGAGCAGGCAAGTCAGTGGTCAGCATAAAACGCTCTTTACAAAATCCGTCACGGCTATTGGTATCCAGAGACAAATACCCAGTCCATTCATTAAACGCACTTTGATATAAATAAGACTCTTGATCCGGCTGATTATTGCATTGTTCTGGCTCACTGCCCTCTGCCTGCAATTCCACATTTAAGGCATAAATATCGCTTTTGACTAAGTAACGAATTTGGCAGCCCCCCTCACGATCATCCATGTCAAAACGAAAAGTTGTCGTCCATTCGTTCACATTAACGCAATACAAACCCGCATTATCGCATTGAGCCAGCCCGTCTGAAACAATATCTACACAAAGCTGTAACAAGCTCGACTCTGTTACTGGGTTAGATTTTTGAAGAGAAAATTGCTGTTCACATCCACCTGAACTGCCATTAGTGTTAATATGTATAGCATCTGTCCACGTATTCAAAGGAACACAATGAACTCCTGTAGCGCCTCCACATTGGGATGGTTCTCCGTCTGCTTCAAACCGATAGCAAAAAGAAAGTTCTTCTGGATTAGATAAATCAGGATTTGTTGTTGGAGGATACCATGCATTATCAGGCTGCGGACACCCAATACCATAAATAAATGGAATAAAAACAAGAAGCGAGACAAGAAGGATCCTGGTAGATTTCATATAGCCCCCTGTCTTAATTTTGTTGAGCCGATTAACTTAAAAAGGACCCTATTTTGAAAATAAAGGCTTAGCAAGAAAAAAGGGGGGGCTGAAAAACACAAATTAGCCAAATATCCAAAGATATTGTATTGTATTTTATTCATTTGGCACACATTATATAATATTGGGGAAAATAGGCTTGTCATCTGACCTAAACCTGAATATGGAAAGGGTTATGGAAAAACCATTAAAACTTATTGCTGTTGACGGACCAATCGGTTCAGGCAAAACCACGCTTGTCAAAATGCTTGCTGAGGATTTCAGGGGAAACGCTGTTTTTGAACCAGTCCAAAACAATCCGTTTCTTCCGGAATTTTATAAAGATCGAAAGAGAAACGCTTTTAAGACTCAGGTTTATTTTCTACTAAATCGATATCAGCAACAATGTGAAATCAAGAAACATGAAAATTCTGATTCTCTGGTGATATGTGACTATACCTTTCTAAAAGACGCCATCTTTGCTGAAATAAATCTATCAGATGATGAAAGAAAATTATATCAAACAATATTCAATCTTCTAAAAGCCAATCTCCCAACACCTGATATTGTCATCTATCTTAGAGCAGATTCAAAAGTGTTGTCTCAAAGAATAAAGAAACGCGGCATTGATTATGAACGTTCAATCAATGAAGCTTATCTAAGTGCTTTAACTGATGCTTATGATTCCTTTTTCCTCAATTACAAGGAAACACCTCTCCTTGTGGTTGACACATCAAGCGTTAATTATCCGGACAATCCTGAAGATTATGAAAATCTCAAAAGAGAAATCTTGAATCACCGCGGAGGCACTGTTCACTTAATTGCCCGTTAACAGATTTCAACCTTAATGAAAAAATACACCTTAACATCTATTGCAAAAAAATTTCAGGCTGGCGAGAAGCTTACAATGCTAACAGCTTATGACGCAACATTTGCCGGAATCATAGACAAAACCGGCATAGACATGATTCTTGTTGGAGATTCCCTAGGTCAGGTTATTCAAGGAGACAACTCCACCATACCAGTCAAATTAGATGAGATGATTTATCACACAAGATGCGTTACAAGGGCAACTGAACATGCGCTGGTCATTTGCGATCTACCATTCTTATCCTATCAAGCGTCTACATCACAGGCAATCCTCTCTGCCGGCAGGGCATTAAAGGAAGGCTATTGCGAAGCAGTTAAAGTTGAAGGCGGCGTAGAAATTAAAGACAAAGTTAAAGCAATTACACAAAGTGGCATTCCTGTTATGGGGCATATTGGTCTCAAACCACAGAGCATACACAGCATGGGCGGATATAAAATCCACGGCAAGAATATGGATGAGGAAGAAAAGTTAATAAACGAAGCAAAAGTTCTTGAACAAGCAGGCGCGTTTGCAATAGTTCTTGAAGGCATCACGCTTGAAGTATCAAAAAAAATAACACAATCAATAAACATCCCAACAATAGGAATTGGTTCTGGCCCGCATTGCAGCGGACAGGTGCTGGTTATATATGATCTGCTTGGAATGAATCCATTGTTTAAACCTAGATTTATAAAAACATATGGGGATGGATACAATTTCATCTCAGATGCTGTAAAAAAATATATCGATGAAGTAAAAACCAGCTCCTTTCCAACCCCAGAGCACTCCTTTAATCAGGAAAAATAATTAATGGAAATATTTCGAACCTCTAAAGAAATGCAAGCATGGTCAAAAAAGGAACATGCTGCAGGAAGAAAAATAGCATTTGTTCCAACCATGGGCGCATTGCATGACGGACATCTTTCATTGCTCAAACATGGAAAAAATCAGGCTGACAAGCTTGTTCTGTCTATTTATGTAAATCCAGCTCAGTTTGGACAAAGCGAAGACCTGTCAACATATCCCAGAGACATTGACGGCGATCTTGCAAAAGCAAAAGGTTTGGGCACTGACGCTGTATTTCTCCCTGATAACAGCATTATGTATCCGCCCACATATCAAACATATATTAATGTGCAAAACCTGTCTAAAAACCTGTGTGGAATATCACGACCAAAACATTTTCAGGGAGTTGCAACAGTTGTGCTTAAACTCTTTAATATTGTACAACCTGATGTTGCAATATTTGGAGAAAAGGATTTTCAACAACTTGCGATAATCCGTCAAATGACCAAAGACTTAAATCTGCAAATTAAAATCATCGGAATGCCGATTGTAAGAGAAGAAGATGGGCTGGCAATGAGCTCCAGAAACAGATATTTAAGCAAAGAACAAAGGCAAATCGCGTTTTCAATTCCAAAAGCTTTATCAAATGCAAAAAAAGCTATTTTCAACAACCCCATTCAAGTAAAAGACCTACAGAATTTAATAAAAGAAACATTACACAGCTCTATCAAGATCGATTATATTAAAATATGTGATCCAACAACGCTGGAAGACTTAACAAAACTACAATTACCCGCTCTCATAGCCCTTGCTGTTTACATAGAAAACACCCGCCTGATAGATAACTGTATCATTAGACCTCTTGCATAACCTATATTGGCTGCAATTTCGGCTTTTTGGCTGTGACTTTGTCGTATTTCACAAAAAGTGCTCAATGTAGCGCAACTACTTCTCCGCGCTTTTTGCTCATCCTTCTCGTCTCGCTCAAAAATCCAAAATTTCGCTTTCAATATAAGTTATGCAAGAGGTCTATTAAAAAATGACCTCAAAATTAACCTTTGCTTGCCTTTCCAGTGATTTTAATATAAATCTACCATCTATGGAAATAATTACAGCATCTTGCACGCTCCCAATGACAAATGGTGCCCCTATAATAGAAAAAGGGGCAATTGCAATAGAGCTCAGTAAAATATATGCATTTGGCTCTCTTGAAGAGATTCGGAAGAAATACCCTAATGCAGAGGTTATCTCATATGAAAACTCTGTGTTAATGCCCGGGCTAATAAATGCTCATTGTCATCTGGATCTTATTGATTTTTATGACACTTCTTTTAATGATACTGAATACGTGGCAAAGTCGAATGATTTTATAAAACACATAATTTCATCAATAGAATTTAAAAATGAAGCAGATCCGCAAAAAACAATTTCAGGGATTCAAAAAGGAATTAACCGACTTATTGAAACCGGCACAACATGTGTTGGCAACATGACTCATTTTGAAGGTACTTTTAAACTATTAAGAGAATCTGGACTCAGAGCCATTGTTTTTCCTGAAATCTTCGCAGGAAGATCTGAAGCAGCTCAAAATAGGTTTGAAATTGCTTTAGCTCTTGTGGAAAAATATACTGATGCAAGCCATGACCGTATCAGAGTTGGATTAGCTCCTTATGCACCATATCTCTTATCAAGAAACCTGCTAAAGATTATAAGCCAACATGCAAAAGAAGCCGGCATACAGCTCCAGATACATGCTGCTGAATCATTTGCTGAAATGGAGTTCTTTTTTGATTCACAGGGAAGCATTGCAACAGAACTCTTTCCATCTTTGGGTTGGCAGGAGTTACCCCCATCACAACATAAAACACCGGTGCAATATCTGTCTGAAATAAATTTTCTTGAAGCACCTGTTTCAATAGTTGGGGGGCTTCATCTTTCTAATCCTGATTTTTCAATTTTAATGAGATATCTGGCTCGCGTTATATATTGTCCAAATACAAATAAAACCATGAAACATGGATCATTTCCATATGGCAAATTACGCGAATTCGGTATTCCCATTGGATTGGGAACTGATCAGTGGATATCCAGAAAAAGTTTTAGTATATGGGAAGAGATGAGAATAGCATTGCAACAGGGTTCAACACCTATTCCAACTCCAAGAGAACTAGTGCAAATGGCAACTATTGGCGGTGCCAGATGTTTAGCTCTTGACCATCTTATTGGAACGCTTGAGGAAGGTAAAAAGGCGGATTATATAATTGTTCATGCGCCAAAGTTCACAAACGGGGATGATTTTTACTTCAACCTTGTCACCAAAACAGAGTCTCACCACATAAAGAAAGTTGTTGTTGGCGGAAATATCTTAAAATCTATATGAGTGTTTTACAATCATTAAAAGATGCAGTCAAAAAAAACCTGATCGCAGGCACTCTTGTGCTTTTACCTATCATCGGCACCCTTTGGGTATTAACACTGCTTGTTCAGTGGGCTGACTCATTTGTTATATCTCTACTTCCAATGCGTTTTCATCCTGAAACTCTATACGGAGCTGAGCTTCCCGGTCTTGGAATTTTGGTAACCATAGGGTTAATAATGATAGCAGGGCTTATAACGCGGCTTTACATAGGAAGAAAACTTGTAAGTCTTGGAGATAAAATATTTTCAAAGATACCGGTTGGGCGTTCGGTATATAGCGTAATTAAAGAATTTCTAACCGGAGTTCTTGGAAATAATGACCAAAGATTTAAACAAGTTGCCTTAGTGGAGTGGCCCCGTAAAGGGTGTAAAATGCTGGCATTTGTTACTGGCTTCACACCTGGATTTGAAAAGAATAACACCCAAAAAGAGATATCTCTTTTTCTTCCAACAGCACCAAATCCAACCTCAGGCTTCTTTATTATCTTGCCGGAAGAGGATGTAAAAATCCTGAATATGAGCGTAGATACTGCATTTAAGATAATCATCAGCGGCGGCATCGTATCTGGCTCAGAAAAAACCACAAACAGATAGTCTCTATATCTTTTTTTATAAGAAAAAGCTTAAGTTTCTGCATTGGAACAACTAAAAAATGGGAAGCGATAATACAAATTTTAAGATCATAGCTCAGAATAAAAAAGCCGGATTTCAATATCATATTGATGAAACCATTGAAGCTGGGCTGGTCCTTATTGGAAGCGAAATCAAAAGCTTAAGGGAATCAAAGGCTTCTTTGTCAGATTCTTATGCAATGATAAAGAGCGGGGAAGCATTTTTGATGAATATGCACATATCTCCTTTAGCACAAGCTTCTGTAATGAATCACGAGCCAAAGCGAACAAGAAAGCTGTTATTGCATAAACAACAGATTCGCAAGCTAACCGGGAAATTAAAGGAGAAAGGATATACCTTGATTCCTATCAAGTTATATTTTAAGAAGGGACGCGCAAAGGTTGAGTTGGGTTTGTGCAAGGGTAAAAAGCTCTTTGACAAAAGGGAAACAATAAAGAAGCGAGAGACCAAACGTGCTATGAATCGAGCACTGCAAAAATAACAACCCTGTATTACACTTATGTGCTTAAATCCAGATCAGACGAAAAACACTACATTGGATGGACAAAAGACCTTAAATCACGTTTCAAAGCTCATAAAGCTGGATACGTTAAAAGCACACGAAATAGAGGAGAATTACAATTGATTTATTATGAAGCCTGTTTGAATAAACAAGATGCTATACATAGAGAAAAATTTTTCAAAACAGGCTTTGGTCGTCGTTTTTTGAAAATTAGATTAAAAGAATATATCAAGGTGGGCTCAAATTAACGGGCTCGCCCGCCTCGCCTCGCGAGCTTAACAGATCTCTTCGAGTATTTTTATTTAACTCGTTCGGCTCGCGTGGCGGGCGGGGGGCGAATTAGGCTTCGACGGGAATACATGAAACATAGACGGCGTGCCGACCTGTCATCAAGTCGCAAAACCGATGGCAAAACTGTAAATGCCAATAATATGGCTCTTGCTGCTTAATAAAAAGTAGCGTGTCAACCAGCCAATGTCTGCTACGCTGGAAGACATCAATTAGCAGGCTAGTTCTCTTAAGTTAGCCTTGGCGCTTGAGGATGAAATTCAGCAAGGATAGCATTTTAAATATCCTGTCTGCGGGAGCTTTAAGATGTGAAAATTAATCCGTAGAATACGCATGTAGATGTTTATGTAACAGATTCCCGGACCCGGGTGCGATTCAAATGAGTTGCCTTAGAGGGTAACCTCTATGAAAAAACCTAGCTTACATCAGGGAAACCTAAGTCTGATAAAGATCAGATATGGCAATCCTGAGGGGTGAAAGCCCTGCAGAGACTCCGAAAGGGATAGGAGGTGATATCGTTGAAAACAGAAGAGAAGGCATATATTGCTGGTATAATCGATGGTGAAGGCACCATTACGTTAGCTAAAAAACATAAAAATGAAATGCCATCACCTGAGGTATCAATAGCCAATAATAATTTAGAGCTCTTAAACTGGATAAAAGCTAAAGTAGGCTGTGGCAGGATCATAAAACGATTTCTCCAAAAGCCTCACCATAATATATCCTATGTTTATGGAGTAAGTGACGATAAGGCTCTAAAACTGCTTATAGAAATAAACGATAAATCTATGCCTCTTATAATACGCTAGGCTCCATATTGTCGGAAAATGTTTGTCATTCCTGCGAAAGCAGAAATCCATGTTATTTAAATGCACTAGATATCCACTTTTGTGGAAATAACAAGCGTGACAAACTAAATCTCCGACAACATGGATGAAGAGATAGTCCATGCCTCAAGAAAACTTGAGGAACAGCATGTCCCGGCGCCTCCACCAAAACAAACCCTGCACTTTCAACAAAAGTGCAGGGTTTTTGTTTTTTTAGCATGCAGATTTTCTTTCTGGACAAAACCCTGCAAGTAATTATATCTATGGCAACTTATTGGAGAGGTGCGTGAGCGGCTGAAACGGCCGGTCTTGAAAACCGCTTATCGGCCTTTTAGAAAAGTGAATAAAAACAATAAACCTAATTAAAATCATAAAATTAACCCGCTTTTTCATTACTGTAAATTACCATAAACTACCGCCCTTTTACGGGGATTATTTTAAAAAAATTATAAAAAATTAGAACCTGAATATCAGCTCTTTTCGATTCGCAATCCATTATTAAGTGGGCTCGATACTTCCTCCAAGGAGCTACAGTAAATGCAATTTCTCCATATAAGGTTTACCCCTAACCATTTGTTCTTTCCATTTGCTAAGTTCAGGGTTAGGTGGTGAATGAAATCTAAAAAATAAGAACCTACTCAACACCTTTGGAAAAGGGGTAAAGGAGATGGTTATGACTAAAAATAAGAATCCTAGCCACTATGAGTTTAAACTTATTTTTTCGCCAGATGAAATAAACAAATGGGCTGAAGCTTACGAAAGTATGGCTAAAAATAAAAAGAATGGAAGTGACTGGAAATTGGAAACTGATGTGATCGAAAGCATAGCCCCGAGAGTAAAAAATAACGGATATATTCAAAAAGAAGATTTTCTCAAAGTGTGTAGATGGAAATCAGCCCGCCCTAGAAAACATCACGAAGGCAATTCTCCAGAGTTAATTGAAGAAATTACACGAATTGCTTTATCACCTAAGACATCAGATGAACTTAAAATTAAAGCCTTAACACTTCTTAGTGGTATAAAATGGCCAATGGCTTCGGTGTTCTTACACTTCTTTGATGAGCAGAGATATCCCATTCTGGATTTTCGAGCATTATCGTCTTTAAGTATTCCAGAACCAAAAAACGGATATGACGTTCTATACGATTATCCCTTTTGAAACGCATATACAGAACATTGTCGTATGTTGGCTAATCAAGCAAAAATTGAGATGAGAACTCTTGATAGGGCGTTATGGCAATATTCAAAAGATAATATCAAAGGGACAATATGAAAAATGACAAAATGGCAAACAACGTAATCAAATTTGATAAATACGCTAAACCAGCTCTCAACTACCGTGAAATCCTGAAAAACTTTGCTGACGAACTAGATAAAATGAGTGAATCGTGTTTTTCGGTAGCTCTTAAACTTGCACTCTCAAAAAAATGGAAAGAATGGGATGAATCTACGCCTGTAGGTTCGACTTTTGATTTTGACGAAGGTATGTTGCTGGACACAGGAGATGAATTTGTAACAGACGCGACTAAATTGAGACTTGATATGCTTGGTATGATAGAACGAATTAAAAAGCATCTGTATGACAAAGTCTAAAAATTACTTTTAACACTGGACAACACAGCGTAACTGGTTATATTTATAGGGATAATTTATTGGAGGGGTGGCAGAGTGGCCGATCGCGGCAGTCTTGAAAACTGTTGATCCTTCACGGGATCCGGGAGTTCGAATCTCCCCCCCTCCGCCAAGAATCACATTTCGAAAAATCAAGATTGGAAGCCTCGGCGCAAAGCGCCTCGGCATGGTATTTTTCCGCAATTTTGAAGGCATTTTTGAAATCGCACGCCAGCGTGCGGTCGGCAATGCGGAAGTTCGAACCAATCTTTTTAAGAAAATCCCGTCCGCC
>CAZLRI010000026.1:0-12669 GCA_964561745.1 uncultured Pseudobdellovibrionaceae bacterium
TGGATCCCCGCCGGAGTTTACCCTCGAGAGTTCTTGTCGGGGGCAGGAATGACAACAAAAAACAGTTACGACACAGTCGCAAGTGGGAGGGAATTTTTATCGACTAACAGCTATTTCATCCACCTGTCATACCATAATTCAAACATAATCAATGTCCACAGCTTCTTTCTATTGTCAACCCTGCCTTGTAAATGAGCATCTAAAATAGAAGCCACTTCATCTGCATCTAAAAGCCCTTCTCTCTTGATCTTTCCCCTGTTTAACAGATCACAGGTCATATCTTTTAGGCTTCCCTTAATCCATTTTGCAACCGGAATTCCAAAGCCTTTTTTAGGTCTTTTGGCAATGCCTTGAGGTAGATCCTTTTCAAATGCTTTCTTAAGTATTGATTTCATTTTCCATCTGTTTAATTTATATGAATATGGGAGCCTGCTCACAAACTCAACAAAATGATAATCTAAAAAAGGAGCTCTAACTTCAAGCGAGCACCCCATGGAAGCACGATCAACCTTAACTAAAATATCTTCATTCAAATATAATTTGTTATATAAATAAAGCAGCCGGTTGCCAAAACTCGCTTCTTTAGCCCTGTTACAGTGAATCTCAACATCATCAAAAACATTTTCAGTTCTGATTTCAGGCAAAAGAGTTTGCAACTCAGGTTGAGAAAAAGATCCCATCCAGATCATATGGCGGCTCGCGCTTTTTACACCAGCACCTTTTACAAATTGTTTAAGTTTAAAATCAAAACTTATATTATCATCCTTAACCGGAATTCTGTTTATCACAGGCTCAATCAAAGAGTTTCTTATCACTTCTGGAATTAATCTATATATTGCCGAGAGTTTTTCTGCCTGAAATGTAGGATAACCAGCAAACAACTCATCTCCGCCATCCCCTCCTAAAGCAACAGTAACATGCTTTCTTGTAAACTTGGAAAGAGCATATGTTGGAATAATTGAAGCATCACCGATCGGCTCATCAAGAAAATTTTGGACTTCAGATAAATATGACATCAAAGTATTAGCACTACATTTTTCTTCATGATGGTCACAACCATAATATTCAGCAACCTGACGAGCGTAAGCTGATTCATCAAATGATTTTTCGTCAAATGAAATTGAAAATGTTTTTACCTGTTTTGCAGGCAGAATAGTTGTCATGAGATAAGTCACAACTGAAGAATCAATGCCGCCGCTTAAGAAAACTCCTAAAGGAACATCGCTCATCAACCTTCTCTTAACTGAATTATAAAGCAGATCTTTCAATGATCTGATTGCTGAAGCTTCAGTTATATCTTCAAATTCATCTAAAGGAATATCCCAATATCTTTTTATTGAGCATTTTCCATTTTCATAGATTAACATGCTTCCAGCTTCCAACTTTTGAATATTTTTAAAGATGGTCATAGGCGCAGGCACATATTCATATGCAAGATATTTTGATAAGCTTATTGGATCTATTGCTCTTTTAAAATCTTTGTAAGCCAAGATTGTCTTTAGCTCTGAACCAAAGATCAGGACGCCATCCTGTAAAGTGTAATAGAGCGGCTTTTTGCCCAGTCTGTCACGCGCAAGGATTAATCTTTTCTTATATTTATCCCAAATAGCCACACCAAACATGCCATTTAGATGATTAACAAAATCAATTCCATATTCTTCATATAAATGAGGGACAACCTCTGTGTCTGATTCAGTTGTAAACACATGGCCCTTTGTTTCCAGCTCCTCTTTTATGCTTTGGAAATTATAGATCTCTCCGTTCAAAACCACCCAAATCTTTTTATCTTCATTTGATATTGGTTGATGACCGGTCTTTAAATCAATAATAGAAAGCCTGCGCATTGCTATTCCAACATTAGCATCAATATAAAGCCCTGCATCGTCAGGCCCGCGATGCTTCATTGTATCATTGATTGATGTGAGCACATCTGGATGAACTTTTTTTGACAGATCCTCGTATAGGATACCGCATATTCCACACATATTTTTTTAGATAAAGCATCGTGTTACATAAATTTCTTTATGCTTCATTGCCCGTTCACTCTCAATCCTCACGTACTTCCGTGTACACTCTGGTTGCTCATTCACGGGCGCCTCGCCTAAAAGAAATTTCTGTGACACTACACTGAATTCTTTTTATAAATTAAATGTCTTTTTTATTAAAAATGGTCTCTTGCCCTGAGACTCATGATATGTCCTGACAAGAAGCTCTGCAATTAACCCGATCAAAATAATCTGTATTCCTAATATAAATAAAAATATAGCAAGCAACAGCATTGGATTATTATGAGCCCATGTTCCTTTGACATATTTTTCAATAATCACTTCTATTCCAGCCAACACACCGCCGGAACATAATAAAGCACCAACTGCTCCAAAAAGGTAACCGGGTTTGGTTGCATAACTTGAAAGAAACTTAACTGTAAGCAAATCCATTAGAACCTTAAAGATCCTATTTAAGCTGTATTTTGTTCTACCTTTTGTTCTGGGTCTGTGATCAACTGGTATTTCGGTAACCTTTGCTCCAACCATTGAAGCATATGCTGGAATAAAACGATGCATTTCACCATACAATGTTACGCTATCAATAAATTCAGCCTTATATGCCTTGAGAGTGCAGCCATAATCGCGAAGCCTAACCCCTGTTATTCTTGAAATTATCCAGTTAGCTGTAACTGAAGGGATCCTTCTTGTAACAAACTTATCTTTTCTATCTTTTCTCCACCCAGATACAACATCATAACCTTCCTCAATTTTAGCAAGAAGCTTTGGTATATCTGAAGGAACATTCTGGTTATCAGCATCAATTGTTATATATATTCTGCCTTGTGCATGTTCAAAACCAGCTGCCATAGCTGCAGTTTGCCCAAAATTACGAGTGAATTGAATAAGCTTTATGCGATCATCCTGTTCTATGAAGCCTAATACCTTTTTATCGCTTTGATCCTTACTTCCATCATCTATAAATATTATTTCATAGGTCTTTTTCAGAGAAGACATTATAGAGGTTACTTCTTTATACAATTGCTCCAGATTTTCATATTCATCAAGAAATGGAACAATAATAGAAACATCAAAAGGCCGATTGCGAGTATCTTCGATTTGAATTTTTTTGCTCATAATGTATTACGAGGTAGCATAGCAAAAAAACTCTGTCAAAATGAATGAGTAAACCTTAAAGGTTTTAAAGAAAAATCCAAAATCAACTTGTCTAATTGAAATACTATGATAGAAGACTTCCCTAATATAAACTATCAGGAGATTTAAAATGAAAATATTGGTAACTGGCGGTGCTGGTTTTATTGGCTCTCATGTTGTTGATAAATATATAGAAGCTGGTCATGAGGTGGCAATTCTGGATAATTTATCAACTGGTCATGAAAAAAATATAAATCCAAAAGCGGAATTTTTTAAGGTGGATCTTTGTGACAAAGAATCAGCAAAAATAGTTAAGAATATAAAGCCTGATATCATTAATCATCATGCAGCTCAAATTGATGTCCGTGTTTCTGTGGCAGACCCTGTGAATGACATAAGAGTTAACATAATGAGTTTAGTTAGCCTTATAGAAGCTGCCCGAACCACTGGATTGAAAAAGGTTATATTTGCCTCATCAGGCGGAACTGTTTACGGCGAACAAAAAACCTTTCCAGCAGATGAAACCCACTCTACATGGCCAATATCTCCATATGGATTAAATAAACTGACATGTGAAAAATATCTTTATTACTATAACAACCAATACAAGATTCCTTATGTAGCTTTGAGATATGCCAATATATATGGTCCTCGCCAAAATCCGCATGGAGAAGCAGGTGTAATTGCAATTTTTATTAAAAAAATGTTGGGCAATGAAGAACCTGTTATAAATGGTGATGGAAAACAATCACGCGATTATGTGTTTGTAAAAGATGTTGCTGAAGCAAACTTTCTGGCACTAAAACCAGAAGCATTTGGCGCATATAATGTGGGGACAACTGTTGAAACAGATGTTAATGCAATTTTTAATATGTTAAAAGAGATCACCGGATCTAAATGCAATGAAATACACAGAGATGCCATGCCCGGCGAACAGCAGAGAAGCTCAATATCATCTGAAAAACTTCAAAAAGAACTTGGATGGAAAATTACAACCAATATTGAACAAGGATTGATAAAGACTGCGGATTGGTTCAAATATCAAAATGATAAAATAAATAAATGAATTCTAATACTACCAGATATAATAAAACATTAGTTGGTCTGGGCATCCTGCTTCTTATCTTTATTCTAAGATTGCCATCATTTTGGACACCTATTCTAGATGTTGATGAATCGCAGTTTGCAGGTTATGCAAATGCGCTGTTATCAGGCGGACTTCCGTTTATTGGATCAGTCGACACAAAACCTCTTGGCATTTATTATTTTTTCGCTGCTATATTTTATATTTTCGGCAAAAACAATATGCTGGCAGTGCATATAGCTACGACTATTGTTGTGGCTCTAACAGCGCTCTATTGTTATTTTATAGCAAAAAAACTGTTTTCATATAGAGCCGGTATAATAGCTGCGCTTTTCTACTCAATTTTTACAACAACATATATACCAAAATTTATTTCAACCTCAATCGTAGTAATTATGATGCTCCCAATCACAATGAGCATCTATTACATATTATCTTCTGATGATATAAAGCGCTTAAGAATTCTTCTGGCTGGCGCACTACTTGGCATTGCATGTTGCTTTAAATATCAGGCTGGAATTACTTTATGTTCAATTGGAATATATTACATTCTACTGCCCCTTATTTTTAAACATACAATTTCTTATAAAAAAAGGGTTCTGGATTTTCTAGTTTATATTTCAGGCATGGCATTGGTTGGTGCTATATTTATTCTACATCTGTTTTATCTTGGCGTCCTTGATGACTTTTACTTTTGGAGTTTTCAGGGCAGTCTTGCTTATATAACTGCTGGTAATAATTTCACCAATTTTCCATACAATATTCTGATTCGCGGCAGCTCATTTATATTATCAACCTTTCTCATCTGGTATCTTGGTATAAGTTATTCTCTTAAACTTATTTTCAAGCTATTTAAAACCGATAAACAAGCAATGCCTGTTTACCTAATTTTTATATGGTTTATCCTGAATATAATACCCATATGTGTTGGCGGCCGTTTTTTTGGTCACTACTTTATACAAATTCTTCCGCCACTTGTTATTTTAGCAGCTGCAAGATCGGAAATGTTTTTTGACTGGTTAAATTCTTCGAAAATTTCATTAAAACATAAGATTGCCTATTCTTTGTTTATACTTAGTCTAACCCTTCCTGCTGCTGGTTTTTTTGGTGCAAGACTACTTGATGACACCATCTATAAATTTGTTAAAGAGGAAAATCCAGCTGATTATAAACCAATTGCTGAATATATAAAAAATAATAGCGATCCATCTGATAAAATTTTCGTCTGGGGCTTTGCTACACCAATCTATTTTTACTCTGACAGGGATTCTGCATCAAGATTCCTTTGGTGCGATTGGTTAACAGGAAGAATTGCAGGGTCACCAACAGCGCAAGATCCCATATTTGAAACATCAGCTTTTATAACTCCGAGCAGCTGGGAAAAATTTTTTGAAGATTTGGAAACCAATAAACCAATTTTTTTCATTGATACATCGCCGGGAAATTATCATGATTATGGAAAGTACCCTGTATCCAAATATTCAGCTTTAAAAAAATATCTTTTAGAAAACTACACTCTTGTTAAAGAAGATTTTGGTGCAAGTTTTTATAAACGAAATGATCAGAGCAATATGATCAAAGGAGATTAAAAATGAGAAAACTTGCATTGTATTTGCTGATATTCATACTGGCTCTATTTGCTTCAGCCAAAACCTTTGCCTCTGACACAATTATTTTTTGGTATCCCGGAGAAGCTGGTTCAACAGAAGAAGCCCAGCCAATATTAAATGAGTTCGTAAGTTATCTTGGCAAAAAAGATGATACCTTAAAGTTAACGGCAAAGTATTTTAATACAACTGAAAGTGGACTTGATTTTATCCAGAAAAACAAACCAAGCATAGGAATCGTAAGTTTTGCAGCATGGGAGGAGCATAAGAAAGATTTTCCAGAAGCAGAGCCCATTCTTATTACAAAACCTTTGCCTGATGGAAATACAACACAGGAGTATTTTCTTGTTGGAGCAAATGATAAACCTATAAATAATATTATTGTTTATTCTACAGAGCCATTAACCAAAAACCTGATTCAGGAAAAACTTAAATTAGCAGATCACTACACAATCATTGCAAAACAAACAGATCAGATTCTACAAAAATTAAAGGCTATTGGCAGTGGAGAGTTGGATGCACTTGCCATCTTAACCCCTATCGAGGGAGCAACATTACTAAAAATTAAATCAGATTGGTCGAAAAAGATTAAAGTACTTAAAAAATCCGAACCCGTACCAACCGCTGGTGTAATTTTATTTACGCCAGATGCAAATCTTAAAACAAAACTACAAGATGAATTAATAAAATTGGATGCTGATCCTGAGGCAAAAGACCTTCTTGCAGAACTAAGGCTTATGGGTTTTGCTATGCCCTACTAAATCCATTCCACCTCAAAGGTGCTTTGGATCTCTATTTTATCTAACAGATGATATTAATGCTGTAAAAATTCCTCCAGCCAATGTTGAAACAAACAGAAAAAAGATACCGCAACAAAAAATCAGAGGAAGAAATATAGCTAAAACACTCTTTAAATAGGTTGTTTCGTGAACCACTTTTATTCCAATTATAGCAAGCACCAAATACCATATTCCAGAGATCATCCCCCCTATGACCGGCACAACACCAAAGATCTGCGGCCCTGTACTGTAACAAATCACACGAAAGGTTGACTGAAAATCTTCTTTTGCAGATCTTAAAATAATTAAACATAAATGAAGAATGGCAGACTGCATAAATAGCCAGAAAAGACTAAAAAATGGAAATACTATTAAAATAAAAAAGACTCCTAAAACTATGAATATAGGGGCTGTAATAAACGGATAATTTGAAATTACACTTTTTTTAATCGAATCCCCTGCTCCACTAAAACTAAAACCCATTTCATAAGCAGCAAAAACAAGAATCACGACAACATTTATTATAATGGCATAAATTGCCGGTCTCAACATTCCCTTTCCTTTTTTGACATCTTCAAAAAAACAAACAGTGTTGGTTAGAGATTTCTTGAATGTCTTCCACAAAGCCTTTATCCTGTCTTTGGAAGCAGCATTATCCCATGGGGCATTATCTGTTTGCTGGCTTTGAACATTTACTTCAGCATTACATGATGGGCATTTATATATGCCATATCCATCAACCTGAAACTGCTTTTTACAAATCGGACATTCATATATATTCATTAATCCTCCTATAATCTCGTTGTGCGATATGTGATCTGGAATGGGCGTCAAACATTCATCTCCCATCGCTCATCTAATATTTGGTTCTTACTTGCATTCTTGCCTTAAGTCACAACAAATGATAAAGTATTTGTATATTATGCCTCAATTTTTTACAAATAAAGATTTGCGTGTTAATACTACAACAAAAATAACTGGTCAGGATGCTCATCATATAATAAATGTTTTGCGCCTTTGCAAAGGCGACTGGTGCGTTATCTCTGATGGCAAAGGTCGTTCATTTAAGTCATCCATATCTAATATCGAGCATAAGTCAGTCTTTGTATTAATTCAGGAAGAGATCAAACATACTGTAGTAAGTCCTGCACCTCATCTGGCATTTGCTGTTATAAAGCATGACCGAACTGAACAGATAATACAGAAAGCTGTTGAGATCGGTTGTACAAAACTTTACCCGTTTTGTTCCACAAGAACCATCCCAAAATACACTTCTAATGTAACTCAGAGAAAATCTGAAAGATGGCAAAAAATTGCCATTGAAGCTGCAAAGCAATCAGGGCTATCCATGATCCCTCAAGTATCTGATCTAATGGATTTTAGCGGTTTATGCTCAAAATTTGCAGAATATAAAAACCCTGTTTTATTTTGGGAAGGTGAAAAACAAAAAAGTTTTGCCTCGTTCTCCCCTAATAAAGGTTCCACCCTTATCATTATTGGACCTGAAGGTGGTTTCTCTGAATCTGAAATAATCAAAGCCAAAGAATATGGCGCAAAAACTCTGAGCCTAGGAAAACAGATTTTACGCGTAGAAACAGCTGCTGTTGTTGCCCTTGGAATTATGCAATTAAAATTAGGGAACCTTTGCATAGAAGAAAAAATATAATGAAAAACACTGTCCCCCAAACCTTTCCAAACTTAATTGCTCATCGTGGAGCATGCAAAGAAGCACCTGAAAATACTTTAGATGCATTCAAAAAGGCCATTGAAATAGGCGCCAGCGGAGTTGAGTTTGACATATTATTAACTTCAGATCATGAGCTGGTTTTAACTCACAATAATGATCTTTCAATTCTTACAAACCATGAAGGATTTGTGCATTCCACACCGTACTCTATAATTAAAACACTGGATTTTGGCATACATTTCAGTCCTGATTTTAAAAATACCAGAGCACCAACTCTTACAGAGGCTTTAACCTTACTCATACCTCATAACATGCAGATAATCTGTGAAATAAAAAGCCAACCAAAAATGGCTTATTTCTCTGCAAAAAATGTTGGTGAAGTGATATCTGATTTCGGATTTGGCAATAGAATTATTATATCATCAACAGACCCTTTGGTGACTTTTCACTTAAAACGCATGTTTCCGAAAATTAAAAGAGCAGTAATACTAAAAAAATCCGGTTTTCCCTTTTTTAGTTTCAATATTTTTGATAAATATTCGGATGTTTCTGAGTTTCATTGTTCAGTTACAATGTTAAATAAAAAAATTGTAAATAAGATCCACGCAAAAGGAAAAAAAATAGCAGCATGGACTGTTGATTCAGCAGTTGATTTGCAGACCTGCATGGATCTAAAAATCGATTCGCTGATTACCAATGACGTGCCTGCAATCAACGCTATGATAAATAAGTTAACATAAGAGGTCTTTTATGGATGAACCTAAATTTAGAGAAGACACAGACCTGATTGATGTATCTGACATTGTAACCCACTATGATGAAATTGAAGAACCTCCTATGGAAGAATCAACAGCCAAGCCTATAAGTGAAGTTATACCTGAAGAAAAATCTACAAGCGGTTTTCTTTTGAGTTCTTTAAAAGACAGAATATCAGCTGCTATAATTGATGTCATGTTACTGTATATGGTCTATTGGATTATGTTGATTATATACAGATCTGTTGCTTTTGGATCGCCGGCTGGTCCTGTTCCTGCAAGTGGTACGCACGCCATAGTTTTCCATTCCCTGTTTTTATTTATCGCTTTTACGTATTTTTTTATATTCGAGGCGATATTTTATGCAAGCATAGGAAAACTGATCTGCAAATTAAGCATTAGAGATATTAATGGTAAGCCTCCGGGCATGATGAGCATCTTTCTTAGAAACCTTCTGCGACTGGTTGATATCTTCTTATGTATTATCTTGGTTGGATTTGTTATTCTTGAAAAAACAATGTGGCGGCAACGTTTAGGTGATCTTTTTGGACATACAATTGTTATTAAAAAATTAAAATCAAAACAGAGAAAATATGCGCTTACCATTGATATGATTGCATCTGCATCTGGCAGACTACTTGCTTTTTTAATCGACACAACAATTTTCTGTATGTTTATCTTTGGCTACCTGCTTCTCCTCACTCCTCAAGAAGTTCTGGGAAGCATGATACTCATCATTCTTCTTCCAATTGTTATTATCCTTTATTATTCTATTCTGGAAGCATTTTCCGGAGCATCACCCGGCAAATTACTGCTAGGATATTCAATATGCCATGAAGATGGATCATCTGTTGATTTTTCCAGCTCTCTGATAAGAACCTTAACAAGAATTATTGATACAAACCCTTTTGGTTTTTTATCCATACTCATATCAAACAGAAATCAACGCATGGGTGATACAGCTGCAGGCACCATAGTTTGTAAGGTAAAGAGAGAGCTTAGAGGCTTAATTGGAGCGATTATAGTGATATTCATGACTCTAGGTATTATATTTATAGGCCTTGGAAATCGAAACAATTTTTTAAAATCCTCATTTCAGATCAATTTTTTACCTATATTTGATTTTCATATATCAGAACAAACCAATCATATGAAAGGCAAACCCGGAAATCTTGTGGTAAGTGAATTTTATTTTGCTTCAGATGAACAAGGCGGACTAAAACAGAAAAAACCAGCTATATTTCAAGCTGGAGATAAAATATATTTAATGTTTAAGATTAACGGTTATTCAATAAAGGCTGATAAAGTATGGATTCAAGAGGATCTATTAGTCCGATATCCTGATGAGAGCGTTGGATTAACACTTGAAAATGTAATAGATTATTATGAACATTTAACAAATGATGCTATTCCAATAGACCTGTCCAATAACATTGTTTTGCCTAAAAATGCCTTACCCGGTCGATATACTGTAACTTTAACAATAAAAGACAAAAATTCGAATAAACAATTAAAAGAACAACGTTTCTTCTATGTAACTCCATCAGGCAATGCTCAGCCAGATCAAAATCAGGAAAAAACCCCTGATAACAAGATCTTATTAGATGAAACCATTAAAACACCTCAGGATAAGAGTTCTAATGACAAACCAGCTGGTCCAAGAACAATTATTCCTGTTAATTAATCAGACGTAATTAATCAGACGTAATTAATCAGACGGAGCAAAATATTACTAATAACATCAGTTGGTTATATTTTTTAAGCAACTTTGGGGTAGCGCTCAACCGATAATAAATATGGGACAAGTGTATGGTCACAACTACACAAAATAAAAATATCAGCAAACGTCTAGTTGAACATTTTAACAAATATGTCAGCTACCGTGAGCAGGTTAAACAATCGGCTAATTCATTTAGAAATCAGCTCGGCAAAGTATTATCAGATGATGATTCTGGAGAAAGGAATGTCTCCAGAAAGCAAACAAACAAAGGACCTATACGACTTTCTAATAGACCTAAACATATCACAAATACACAAGCAAACCGGTTAGCCAAATATGCCCCTCTCATACAAGAAGCTGCTGCTAAATATAATGTGCCGATTGAACTTATCTGTGGCGTTATTTTGCAGGAATCTGGCGGAAATGCACGTGCTTCATCGCACGCAGGCGCAAAGGGTCTTATGCAGTTAATGCCCCAGACTGCAAAAAGATTTGGAGTAAAAGATGTCTATGATCCAAAGCAGAACATAGATGGTGGAACTAATTATTTAAGCTGGCTTTTAAAGAGATTTAACGGTGACATCAGTCTTACACTTGCTGCATACAATGCCGGAGAAGGCAATGTTGAGAAATATGGAAATAAGATCCCTCCTTTTGCAGAAACACAAAACTATGTCCCAAATGTATTAGGCTACACACAAACTATGGTAGATATTCTGTTGGCATCTAATACTGGAAAAGACGACCTCCCAGCTAATGCCCGAAGAGTTTAATATAATATCAATTCCAAAAATAAGTATTTCCTACGAAGAGCGAATCCATCTCAGGCTTAAGGTGGTTTTATAGGTTTTACTAGATCCCGTGGTCAAGCCACGAGCTATAATACTCCCCAAAAATGAGACCAATGGATAAGATAGAGAAAATAGGTATAATGCGGCACAAACCAAGGAGGGAACGATGGGGAGAATCCGCAAGCAATTTGGGAAAGAGTTTAAGGCAAAAGTAGCGTTTGAAGCATTGAAAGAATTAAAGACAACAGCAGAGCTGAGTAGTGAGTTTAGTGTACATCCGTCACAGATCAATCAATGGAAGAAAGAACTACGGGAACATCTGCCAGAACTATTTGCTGGAGCTGATCGAACAAAGGAGAAGGATAAAAACCAGCTGATCGATGATCTGTATAAGCAGATCGGGCAATTACAGGTTGAGAATGGCTGGCTCAAAAAAAAATTAACGTTCTAACGGTTGAGGAACGAAGTATAATGATCGATAAATCAGATCACCTAAGTATGCGTACACAGTGCCAATTACTGGGAGTGCCCCGTTCTAGGCTGTATTATCAAGAACGACCAGAGACGCAGTACAACATTGGGCTCATGAATATGATTGATGAGCATTTTACTGCCCATCCGCACACGGGAGTAGAAGGCATGGTGGCGTATCTGCGCGATAAAGGAAAGACGTGTGGTCCCAAGCGAATACGGCGATTAATGAGGGAAATGGGCATGATGGCAGTCTATCCTCATCCGTATACGAGCCATCCCAACAAGGCACACAAGATCTATCCGTATCTACTTGATGGTGTAAAGCTTGAAAGACCCAATCAGGTGTGGAGCACCGATATAACCTACATACGATTACGGCACGGTTTTGCGTATTTGGTGGTGATTATGGATTGGTACAGTCGTAGCGTGCTATCGTGGCGTCTGAGCAATACGTTGGACGCGAACTTTTGTTGTGAAGCGCTTGATGAGGCGCTGATGTTGCATGGGTGTCCAGAGATCTTTAACAGCGATCAGGGCAGTCAATTTACAAGTACAGAATTTATCAAGCGACTCACGGAAAAAAACATATCGATCAGTATGGACGGGCGTGGAAGAGCGATGGATAATATCTT
>CAZLRI010000027.1:0-12661 GCA_964561745.1 uncultured Pseudobdellovibrionaceae bacterium
TCTCTCTTATTACTCATGTGCAGAGTTGGTCATTTTGTTTTGCGGGGGCTATAGTTGATGGTTATTTATGATTTGTTGTGCGTCGGTCGTACATTGTAAAAACCGTTGCATGTTATGCTCTTGACAAATAACGAACAACTAATGGGATTGGTGGAAAATGCTCTTTAATGTCATCCCTGCGAAGGCAGGGATCCAGAACTTGTTGAAATTGCTAGATTTCCGCCTGTGCTAGCATGACAACTTTTGAAAAAATATCATTTTCCACCAGTCCCCTAATGACTAAATACCTATGCAGTTATCTAATTTTATAAAGCCGAATCTTGTTTGGTCTGATCTCAAGGCTGATAATAAACAAGCTATTATTAGGGAAATAGCGGGAAATATTTCACTGCAAAAAACCTTCCTTTCAACTTCATTGATCACAGATATCTTATTAAAAAGAGAGGAACTTGGCAGCACTGGCATAGAAGATGGCGTTGCCATTCCACATGCAAAAATGGAGCAAGTTGATGAACCAATTCTTGCTATTGCAAGAAGTAAAAACGGTATTGATTTTCACGCTCATGATGGAAACCCTACTTTTCTTTTCTTTGTACTTTTGGCGCCCACAAAATCTTCTACAGCACATTTAAAACTCCTAGCAAGACTTTCGCGTCTACTTAAATCACCAGGACTTCGTAAAAATCTCCTGAACGCTGCTGATAGTTTAGCTATATATAATAAAATATTAGATGAGGATAAGAAACTATAATGTTTTCAACTCCAGTAATAACTTTATATAAAGACCCTAAACACAATCTTAAGCTTGAAATACTTGCTGGCGAGCAAGGTTTAGGGAAAAAAATAACCATACCAAGAATTCAGAAACCAGGATTAGCTCTAACAGGCGATGTTTCAAATCTGCATCATGGAAGAATAGAAGTTCTAGGTAAATCTGAAATGCGTTTCATTAAATCGCTCGCTCCTGCAAAATTAAAAGAGATGTTATCCAAAATAAGCGAAGTTGACATTGCTTGTTTTGTAATTACACACAATGCAATGCCCCCTAAGCTTCTTGTAGACATTTGCCAGAAAAAAAGAATTCCGTTATTTAAAACAAAATTATTTACCTCAACATTTGTAAACAGAGTTACACTATTCTTAGATGAAAACATGGCTTCATCTACATGCATACATGGAGTGCTTCTGGATGTCTTTGGAGTAGGCATTCTACTAATTGGGAAAAGTGGCATTGGAAAAAGCGAATGTGCATTAGATCTTATCCTCAGAGGCCATCGCTTAGTAGCTGATGACATTGTTAATATCCGCAAACATCCCCCTGCTGCGCTATTTGGTACAGGCTCGGAGATAATTAAATACCACATGGAAATACGCGGGTTAGGCATCATTAATATAAGAGATCTGTTTGGAATTTCTGCTGTAAGAGATAAAAAGTTAATTGAGATAATTGTTGAACTTACAGAATGGGATCCTAATGTTGAATATGACAGGCTTGGAATTGATGAATTAAAACACACTTTATTGGATGTAAATGTACCGCTTATTCAAATACCAGTCAGACCCGGCAGAAACCTTTCTGCTATTATTGAGGTTGCGGCAAGAAATCATCTTTTAAAGCTTGGTGGTCACCATTCAGCAAGAGAATTTCAGGAAAAACTTGGCAAGGAATTGTTATCAACAAGTAATATAAAAGAAAAACTACTTGATCTTCTTGAATAGTCAAGGCAAACAAACTCGGTCTAAAGTTTTCAAAGAAAACTGCCTCAGCAAGTAAACATATTAAGGAGTGTTATTATGATAGGAATTGTTGTTGTTGCTCATTTGGGAATTGCCAATGAAATGGTTTCAGCTACGCAGCAAATAATACCTGAATCAAAAAATATGGTTGGAGTTTCAGTTCAGCAAAATGAAGCACCGGAAACCATTAGAAATAAAATTACAACTGCCATTAATAGCATTAACAATACCGATGGCATACTTATACTTACTGATATGTTTGGAGGAACCCCTTCTAATGTCTGTCTGTCTTTTTTATCAGAACCTAATATTGAAGTTATATCAGGCGTAAATCTCCCAATGCTTGTAAAGCTGGCAAGTTTTGGACAAACTGCTACATTTAAAGAAACCACTGCATTTATTCAGGAATATGGGCAAAGAAATATTGTAATAGCCAGCGATGTTCTAACAGGACACTCAAAAAAATGAATAAACGTACAGGCATATTTCTTATAAAAAACCAATTAGGGCTGCATGCAAGAGCAGCTGCCTCTTTTGTAAAAATAGCGAATCGCTATTCTTCAGAAATAATAGTTTCTAAGGAAAAGGTTAAGGTTAACGGCAAAAGCATTATGGGCGTGCTAATGCTTGCTGCAGCAAAAGGTTCTTCTATAAATATAGAAGTTATTGGAGATGATGCTTCTGAAGCTTTAGAAGCATTAGCTAACTTAATTGACAATAAATTTGGTGAAGAATGAAAACTAGGCGTTTTAAATCTTCGGCAACTACGCCCGGAATTGCAATCGGGCGCGCGTATTTCCTTAAACTTCACAGGAAACCTTTTATCAAAGCATGGATCAGAGACAAAGATATTGAAATCGAAACAAAAAGATTCAAAAAAGCAGTAACCGCATCAAAAGATCAGGTAAGCAATATCCAAAACAAACTTTGCCGTTATGAAGGACATGAGCAGATTAATATCCTTGAATCACAACGAATGTTCTTGCAAGACGACATGCTCATAAATTCAACCACACAGTATATCAGAGAATTAAAAATCAACGCTGAATGGGCTTTGGATAAAACCATAGGTCAGATCAAATTGTCTTTTTATAATATGAATGAAAATTATTTTAAAGACAGAAAACAGGATATCGATTATGCAGGCAGGAGAGTAATGGATAACTTAATGGGACATGCTGAGCTATCCTTTCAAAACATGCCACATGAAAACACAATACTCATTGCTCATGATTTATCTCCAGCTGAAGTAGCTGCCATTCCCCATGAATATGTAAAAGGTTTTGTTATGGAAGCAGGTGGAGTCACATCCCATAGCGCTATTATTGCCAGATCTTTTGAAATACCAGCAATGTTTGGAGCACAAAGCATCACAAAATATGTTGATGAAGGAGAGCTGGTTATTCTTGATGGAATCAAGGGTGTTTTGATTGCCTCCCCTTCTACCAGAGAGCTAAATCAATATCTTGAAATCCAAAAAAAATATGCTGCGTTAGAAAAAATCCTGCTTCAGGATATTGATCTTCATACAGTAACAAAAGACGGATTTCATATCAGGCTGGATGCTAATATAGAACTTATCGAAGAGATACCGTCCATTATCCAACACGGAGCTGAAGGAATAGGACTTTATAGAACAGAGTATCTTTTTCTAAACCGTTTGGACGAGCCTTCTGAAGAGGAGCAGTATCAAAACTATGTTGAAATATTAAAAACATTAAAACCAAAATTAGTAACAGTAAGAACAATAGACCTTGGAGGCGACAAACTCCCTACTGGAAAGGATTATGAATCACAAACAAATCCTGCGCTTGGTCTTCGGGCAATAAGACTTTGTCTCCGTGAATTGCCTATTTTTAAAACCCAGCTCAGAGCTTTATACAGAGCTGGCGTGTTTGGGAATTTAAGAATCCTTCTTCCTATGATATCCAGTATTGAAGAGATCCATGAAGTTAAAAAAATTATAAAATCCGTAAAACATGATCTAGCTCAAAAGAGCATCCCATTTAAAGAAGACGTTCCATTAGGCATTATGATCGAGGTTCCGGCTGCTTCAATCATAGCAGATCTTCTGGCAAAAGAAGTTGATTTCTTTTCAATAGGAACAAATGATTTGGCACAATATGGTCTTGCTATTGATCGCGGTAACGAACTGGTATCAGACATGTATGATCCATATCACCCTGCTGTTCTAAGAATGGTGCACCAAGCAGTTCAGGCTGCAAAAGAAGCTCATATATCAGTTGCTCTGTGTGGCGAAATGGCAGGAGACCCGCTAATCATACCGCTACTTGTTGGAATGGAGTTTGATTCATTATCAATGAATGCCATATCTATTCCACGTGTAAAAAGAACATTGCGCTCCATTACAAGAGAAAAAGCAAAATTGCTACTTGCAGAGATATTAAAAATGTCTACAGGAAAGGAAATACAAAAATACCTTAAAAAAGAGATCGGACATCTTCTTCCTCTGCCTAAATGATGATTAGTCGTTAGTTGAGGCAAATTTTGGCATTCACGATTTTAATTCCCCTCCCTTTCAGCCTCTGGCTGAAAGGGGGAGGAAATTAATAGTTTACCTCAACTTATTGTAAAAACCAACGGCTACAAACGGCTAAAATTTTATTGCTATTAGCAGCAAAATGTTTTACTTACTCGCCTCAATTTAAAAACAGCAATAAAGACCTGCAAAGGAGGCAAAATCAATGAATTTCGACATTAAAGACAAAGGGTTAGCAGAACAGGGACGATTGAAAATAGAATGGGCTGGCCAACAAACACCAGTATTAAACTCTATTAAAAAGAGATTTTCAACTGAACGCCCTCTTCATGGATTTCGTATTGTAGCCTGTCTCCATGTAACAACAGAGACTGGTTTGTTAATGCAGACATTAAAAGCCGGTGGCGCTGAAGTTGCACTTTGCGCATCCAATCCATTAAGCACACAGGATGATGTTGCTGCTTCTTTGGTTCAAAATGACCAGATTCCGGTGTTTGCAATTAAAGGGGAAAATGATGAAGTTTATTACAAACATATAAACTCTGCATTAGACCTAAAGCCGCATATTACAATGGATGACGGCGCTGATACAGTGTCTACAATCCATGAAAAAAGACATGATGTGCTTGAAAACATCATTGGAGGAACAGAGGAAACAACAACAGGTGTAATAAGATTAAAAAGCATGGCAAAGGATAATGTTCTGAAATATCCGATCATCGCGGTAAACGATGCTAAGACAAAACACTTCTTTGATAACAGATATGGCACAGGTCAGAGCACTTTAGATGGAATCATTCGCGCAACCAACAGGTTAATTGCCGGCTCCACAGTAGTTGTTGCTGGTTATGGCTGGTGCGGACGCGGTTTTGCCATGAGAGCTCACGGACATGGAGCAAAGGTCATCGTTACTGAAGTAGATCCATTAAAGGCAATTGAAGCTGCTATGGATGGTTTTCAAGTTATGTCTATGGAAAAAGCTGCTCCTATCGGAGATATCTTTTGCACAATAACCGGCAATAAGCATGTGTTGCGCAAAGAGCATTTTGAAAAAATGAAAGATGGCGCAATTGTATGTAACTCAGGTCACTTTAATGTTGAAATAAATATCGGCGATCTGGAAAAGATGTCATCATCAAAAAGAACAATGAGACCATTTGTTGAAGAATATAAACTTTCCAACCATAACAGAGTTTACCTGCTTGCAGATGGTCGTTTAATAAATCTGTCAGCTGCTGAAGGGCATCCTTCATGCGTTATGGATATGAGTTTTGCAAATCAATCTTTTTCTGTTGAATATCTTGTTAAGCATTACAAAGAACTTGAGAAAAAAGTATATCCTGTACCAACAGATATTGATGAAAAAATTGCTGCAATGAAGCTTGAATCAATGGGTATAAAAATTGATGAATTAACAAAAGAACAAAAAGTGTATCTGGCTTCATGGCAGGAAGGCACATAATTATATCGGTCGATAGTCGTTGGTATTTAGTCGTTGGCAAAAACTAACGACCAACAATTACTGGCTATAGACTAAAAATGGTCTTAAAACACAAAAAACCAAAATATATATTAGTAATTGAAGACAACGGAGCTCATGCTGAAATTGTAACAGAGCTGTTGGAACAACACTTCTCTCCTGTAATTATTAATATTGTCGATAACATCGAATTAGCTTATTCATTTCTGGAACAAACAACATATAGCCTTATAATTACAAACAGCATTGTAAGTGAGGTTCGAATAAACAAACATATACAAGAGATAAAAAAACGGTTCTACAACATCCCTATAATAGTAATAACAGGCAGCGGTAATGAAGCACTTGCAGCAAAACTTATTAAAACAGGTGTTAATGAGTATTTAAGCAAGACAATTGAAACATTAGATCTGCTGCCTAATCTATTAAAGCGTTATCTTTCTTAGCTGGTGTTCGCATTCCCCATTTTTGTATTTAACTCCCCTATTTTTTAGCATTATTGGTTTTATACAATGCATGTAATTTTTTCCTTTTTTATATATCCACTTCTATTTCATTGATTTTTATAACAAATATTATTGTGCTAAAATTATTATGCCTTGTAATAATCTGGCAAGGCTATTGCATACTCATATATTGGAAAAAACCTTTTTGAGGATATGAGTATGTCAACAAATACAATAAATAAGGCAAATAGCAGCGCTCCTTTATTAGATATTAATGAAGATGATGCTGCTCTAGCTCAAAGCAATCAGACAGAGACAAATAATTCTCTTGATATTCAATCACTTAGAGAATCGTTAGAAACAAAGGGAAGATTAATAAAACTATTGGAACAAGGTGGATATGAAAATTTTAGCCCTGATCTTAAAGGTCAAATTGAGCGATCTTTGGCAGATTTAAAGATAATAGATAATTTATTAAAACAAGAGGAAGAAAATAGATTATGACAATGTTAGATGCAAAAATAATTAAGGTAGACACTAATAATTCCCAAGATAATCAAGAGGTTACGCCTCATTTACCTGAAGAAACTGCTACAGAAGAACAAACACAAGCCTCTGGTTTTGAAAGCGTTGGTAAAGATAATTGGAGGGCAATTACTGCTACTCCGTCTGATATTGGCGATATGATGGATGCAATTAATGGTATTGAAGCAGAATCACAATATACCGGTCCCATAGATAGGCTAATTGATAGTTTGGTAATAGACGATCCTATACAAAATCCAGCAGGACTTGATAATCACGAATTCCTCAATGTGCCTGATCTCTATAAAGATCTTATTTATAAAAACGGTGGATTGCTGAAAAACATGAAACCAATTGTTGAAAGATATGAGCTTATTGTATCTAAAACAAAGGATCTTATCGCTAATGCACGATATGCCCTGCAACAGCCAATGACATCTAAAGAAGCTGAATCATATCAAGTATATCTAGAAAAATTAAATGATAGCCTATTAGATGCTCAAGTACAACTTGAAGAAGCTAAATACTATTATCAAGTACAAAAATTAGAGGAACAAGCAGCCAGAGAAGCCAGTGAATCATAAATATTTATCTGGAGACAATTCCCCCCAAAAATGGACAAATCACCACAAAAAAACCATTACAATAAAACCTGTCAAAAACCTGTCAGACGGAGCAAAATTTATAACTTATAACTCATTGTAATTATTGGCTTAATTTCTCTTAAATATTATAAAAAATTTTACCCTATGTTCAATCTTGGCAAACAACTTGCATTACTATCTGACAGAGGGAACTATATTTATGCATATTAATACTAAAACATTTAAGATTGGAACTGTTGATCCTTCAACTCAAATGCCACAGGAGAATCAGGTTGATCCTCAACCAGATGATGTTGAATCTCAAGTAAAAGCATTATTTGAAGATGATACAACTACCCCTGAGCCTGAGGGTACTGTTCCTACTAATCCGTTTGATGACTATATATTTGATGATCCTCTTGCAACACCAGAAGATCCTTCCTTAGACAGTTTAAGAAACTTTATACCTGATCTTGAGGATGTTTTAGCTGTAGAAGGTGCATTTCAAAATCTTGATCTCATAGAGACAAGATATAAAAATGCAAGAGCAGACCTTATTGCCATTAGCGATAACTTGTATTCCATAATGGATCAGGTCTCCCCTGCGGAGTTAGATATTATTCAGCAAAAACTGGAGATGATTAACACCGATTTAATAATTAGGTGTGACGAAAATTTAAATAAACTTGCACCACTTCAGGAATCAAGAAACTCTGTTTATGCCTTTGAGTTACTCTGTTTAAGAGATGCTAATGACGATGGTTATATAGGAGACCCTCATTCGCCTAATTCAATACTAGTTACAACTGATGCTGATGGAAGAATTCGGTATATGGATCCTATAACAAAGACTGAGATAAAGACCCCTATATTTGATCCTGAGTATAGTGCAAAAATAACTACAGATGATTCACTTAGCATTATTGAGGATCCAAGTGAAGCTTGGGGAAACCCGACTATTAGCTCTGATGGGGACGGGGCTACCGAGCCTGATGAACCTCTGGCTGATCTATATTTAAGAGTAAATGAATTACGAGAATCTTATGATAATGACTTTAATGCTGCAATAGACATTGGCGTACCACAATATCTTTGGGTTGAAGCAAATGAATTTACACCAAAAATGCGTGAAGATGAAGAAGGATTTGCTATTCCAGCAAACTTATGGAGCACTGACGGAGGGCTGCATCAAATTGTCCCAGAAAATAAAACAGGACTTGTTCAGGTCAGAGTTGCAAGAGTAGAGGTTTCATCTGAAGATATAGGCATAAAAGATGTTGATGGAAATAAGCTTTATCACACTGTAGTGAAATATTTTGATGCTGATGATGAACAGATATTAAGCATGCGAATTGAAGGATATGTTGGCGATGGTCCTGCTGCATGCACACTAGAAGATGACAGAAGCTATGTTGCTGCTTCATCACTTGGAACTGCCATTCATGGTTCAGACCTAAACACCTCGATGGAAGTGGATGGAAGCAAATTCAAATCAACTGGTCGACATATTATAAGTCCGGATGCAGGTGATGTAAGAAGATTATTAGGGGTAACAATGCCCGGAGATGAAAATACTCGAGGGGGTATGGCAGCTCGAGAAACCTTATCGCTATTTGAAGGAACATCATTTCAAACACATTTTTGGGATACTGATAACACATCAAGAACTCCTGTAATGGGTGGAGTTGTTAATCATAATGATGCTGATGGATCTTTTGGAGATGCTGATCCATATGGGCAATACCATGACAGATACATGCAGGAATTACCGAAGGAAAACGATACTCTTCGGTCATTTACCACTGGTTTGTTTATAACTGGAATACGCGGCAATATTATTGGAAGCGATAACAATCAGGCTGATTTTGTAATTATTCCCAGTGTTCATGAGTATGAAAACAGTGAATATGCACTAAATCATCGTTTACCCAGTGTTGAAGAAACAAAACCAGGTGATGATCTATATTCCAGTACATTTGAAGGAAGAGGAGGCAATAATCTTGTCTTTCAAAGAGGCAATGGAAATCTTTGTGCAACAGGTATTAGCTGGGCATGGGTTGAAGGAACACGTTATGATGAAATTGATATCTCTGTTACAAAACCCAAAACTACCATAGATATAACAGATGTTGCAAAAGACGATGATGACTTTGATATCCGAGACCCTAAAAACTTTGTTTGGATAGAGGGAGTGGATAAAGGAAGAGTCTTAGATAATTCTGAAGGCAGATCTAATGGCAATGAAAACTGGGACTTAAGCAGACGAGATGACTATTATCATATAGATGCAGCGCTGATTAAAGTATATGACACAGACGACCATGATGTGGAGGATTTTGAAAGATTATCTCTAGAGAATACTTATGACGGTGAAGAAGGAGAGGCATTAAAAGAACGCGCAACTGCAATTACAGACGCAATAAAAGGATTTGATACCTTTGATACTCCGATAGATACAAGCGCTATTCTGGAAGAAAGAACCGGTGCTGCTGCTGAAAATGAAACTGAGGTGGATGGTTTCTTCTCTGCCCTGTTTGGTGATTACAGTGAATTTGATAATGAGAGGATTGAAGACGAAATACCCCCAAACATATAAAAAGAGGTAATTTATGGGACCTATAAATACAAGATTCAAAGCAGAATCAACAGGAAATTATACTGCTTCATCAAACACAGAGACTATGGAGGAGTTACACAACCGTCTGGATGAAGCCTTACTTGAGTTGCAGGCATATAGAGAAAACAATGAGGGTCTTTTAGATGAAGAGGCTTTAAGAAAACTTGACTGGTTTGAATCAAGCATGAAAGCAGAGGTAGCTTTAATAGATGCTCATGAAAGCGGCATTACAAATAATGAGACAACTAGCGATCTACCAGAAGCTGAATTAACCCCTGGTTGGAATGTTGGTGAAGGAGGAATACTTGAAATAAGAAATGATCCAGGTGATGAAAATCTTTGTGTTCCTCCAGAATCTTACGTGGGCACTGTATATGCTGAAAGTTTAACTGATCAAATAGCTCTTTCTTTACAGGATGAAGACATACAAAGACTTGATGTTACAACAGCAGGAAGGGATCTTGTGTTTACACTCACCTACACTGATGGATACAAAGAATCCTATGTGCTGAAAAACGGCGCTATTTCAACTACTGCAATAGGTGTTGATGCATCCAGAATTACAACACACGGTATTATTATTGACGCTACCCATTCATATAGAAGAACAACTGATGGAACAGTATCAGGCATAAGTTTCACTGGCACTGATCAGTCTGATACAATCCTATGCGGTGCTGGAGATGACAGAGTAATGGGATTAGCCGGAGATGACATAATAGATGGCGGCGCAGGATCAGATCATATCTGGGGCGGAGCAGGCAATGATAGAATCAGAGGTGGACTTGGAGCTGATCAACTTCATGGGGATTCAGGACTTGATGAATGTTACACATCTGACAGCTCAATGAATCTTGATCCTGATACTCTCGACAGTTTTAGCACTACAATAAATGACACATCTTATGTCCCGGAAACAGATGAATGGCTTGAAACAGAAGGATGGAATATTGAAAGAGATGAAGAAAACGGCGAAATAGTTTTAAGACCTGATGGCACTGGCGGAGGCATGATCGACATTGACATGCAGGACATGCCGTTTGACTGCACAATGGCGCAGGCAACACGTGATCCTGTAAATGATTCATTGGTTATCACGTTCGCCGGAGTCAATGAAGACAATGAACCAATTACAGTAAAGGTAAGGATTCTGAATTTCTTTACCTCAACAATAGGTGTTCCATCTGCTGAGAGCGTTGTTACTCTTAACTTACATGGCACAAATTCCGGAGATGTAATTGACTTTGGTGAAATAAAGTTAGATGGCAGCCAGAATATTAACATTGATGACACAGGCGGCAATGATCTAATAATAGGATTTGAAGCACAGCTGATCAGCGACGGCATTAAACTTGATGACCCTTTTACCAGCACAGCAACCAATGGACAATTAACAGATTACAATAATTCTGGGATATTTGCACATGAAGGAGAACTTGATGAAGGTTATACATCTGAGGTAGATGAGGAAAGGCATCAAATAGTTGTGCATGCTGCTGACGGCGCCGATCTAGCTGAGATAGTGACTTTGGTAGTGCCTGATGAAAGCTATGACAAGGGATATATAACAGTTGGAGAAGATGGCTTAACTTACGCAATTCTTGTTGGAGATGATGGAGAAACAGTAGTTATAAGATTTGAAGGCACTGAAACAGCACCACTTAATCAAAGCAACATTAATATCTGGACCGAGAAACCACCTGCTGGAACAGACTCTGCTGAGACAAGAATGCCTTCACTTCAGCTGATCCCAATAACCTTCTCTGATAATATGTATACAATTACATCAGGCGAAGGAGATGACGTGATCTTTGACAATGGTGCTAATATTATCTCAGACAGCGATGACTATGTTATACGCGATGAACGACCGGGACGAGCCCCGAGCAGATAACCTGCAGGAAGCGATCCAGGTGAAGACCCCGGTGCTGGAGATGAATAATCAATAATCCACTCTTACAAGATAAAGACCTTGGGCTGGAGCACAAACTCCAGCCCTTTTATTTACACTTAAATTCAACAGACTGCTAATATGTTTGGGATCTACCCTACCCTTACCTATCTCTACCAGCGTACCAACAATGTTGCGCACCATTTTATAAAGAAAACCGTTTCCCTTAATATCAATATATAGCAGATCATCCCTGCCTGCCCCATCAGCACCGAGCCATGGAAAGAATATTTTATCAGCTTTCTGAACTTTTATATTATAAATCTCTCTGACTGTTGTTTTTGTTGAAGATCCTGATGCCTGAAACATTTTAAAATCATGTTCTCCTTTTATGAGTTTTGCTGTTTCTCTCATCAATGGCAAATTAAGCTTTGCCCTGACAAACCAGCATCGGTCCACAAGATGAGGAGAATAGATATCAGACAAAGATAAAATATATCTGTATAACTTAGATTTAGCAGACCGCTGCGCATGAAACAAATCCCCAGCTTCCTCTGCTTTAATAACAGTAATATTCTTTCCTGCCTTACTGTTGATTGCTTTAACAAATCCATCAAGACTGATTTTTGTTGATGTCTTAAAATGTGCAACTTGTCCAAGCGCATGCACACCTGCATCTGTCCTTGAAGCACCAATCAGATTATTCTCTTCTTTGGTTATGTTTCTGATAGCATCTCTTATAACACCCTGCACTGAACGAGCATTATTCTGTATCTGCCAGCCGCAAAATACAGCTCCAACATACTCAATTGTAAGTTTTATATTTCTCATTGGCAAAAAAAGAAAAGATTACCTAGTGTAGTGTCACTAACGCTTCTTTA
>CAZLRI010000028.1:0-12513 GCA_964561745.1 uncultured Pseudobdellovibrionaceae bacterium
AATTATATTTTTTTCTAAGCTCCTGCTGTGTTCCATGTTTAACAAATTCATCTGGCAATCCAATGCAGGCAAGAGACACATCTGACAAATTTTCTTCTCTAATTAATTCACCAATCATAGATCCAAATCCGCCCTGTAGAATATTCTCTTCAACGGTAATTATATTTTTGTTATATTTCAGCAGTTCCTTAAATAGATCAACATCAAATGGTTTGATAAAACGCGGGTCTGCAACAATAACATTTATACCCATTTTATCCAGCTCATCAGCTGCTTTAAGAGCTTCTCCAACCATATTACCGACAGCCCATATTGTAGCCCTTGAGTAACCCCTAAACAAGATTGTTTCTGCTTTTCCCAACTCAAGCTTTTGTCTGACGAAATTTTTTGTTATCTTTGGAGCAGATCCTCTTGGCCACCGCATAGCAACAGGACCATTATAATTCAAAGCAAATTGCAACCATTCATCAAACATCTCACCATCTCTTGGCGCTGCTAACACTAAATTTGGAATTGTTCTTAAAAATGAGATATCAAATGCACCATGATGTGTAGCTCCATCATCTCCAACCAACCCTGCCCTATCTATCGCAAAGATAACCGGAATATTTTGCAAACAAACATCGTGAATTATCTGATCATAAGCCCTTTGCAAAAAAGTTGAATAAATAGCAACCACAGGCTTGTATCCTAAAGTTGCCATGCCTGCTGCAAAGGTTACAGCATGACCTTCTGCAATGCCTACATCATAAAATCTATCTGGATATAAATTAGAAAAATCTTCCAGCCCTGTACCTGTACACATAGCTGCTGTTATTGCTATTATCCGGTCATCTTGATGTGCAACCTGAATCAGCGCATTGCTAAAAGCCTGTGTAAACGACTGCCCATTTGAGGGTAAAGGCTCGCCTGTTTTTTTATCAAACCTGCCAATGCCATGAAACAAGGTTGGATTTTTTTCAGCAGGCGCATATCCCTTGCCTTTTTTTGTAAGAACATGAACAAGAATTGGCTTATCACCAATAGCTAACTGCCTTATATCATTAAACACAGCAATTAGCTCATCAAGATTATGACCATCAAGCGGCCCTATATAATCAAAACCAAAAGCCTCAAATAAAAATCCAGGTGTAAAAAAACTTACTGTAGCTTCTTCAGCCTTCTGAGTTATCTGATATATTTCTTTTCCCCAAAAAGGAAGAAACGACAGCAGTTTCTTGATTTTTGTTCTAAACCTTCTCGCTCTTCCTCCATAAAGATGAACAGATAAAAATTTCGACAACGCGCCAACACTTGAAGAAATTGACATCTCATTATCATTGAGGATTATAATAAGATTTCCGGCTTTATGACCTGCATGATTTAATGCTTCAAAAGCCATTCCCCCTGTCATAGAACCATCGCCAATAATAGCAATGACGCGATTATCTACACCTTTCTTTTTTATTGCCTCAGCTATTCCAACAGCAGCAGATATAGATGTAGATGCATGTCCGGTCCCAAAAACATCGTGTTCACTCTCTTCTCTTTTTGGAAAACCACTTATACCATTCAATTGCCTCAAAGTGTGAAAACGGTCTTTTCTGCCAGTTATTATTTTATGAGCGTATGACTGGTGCCCGACATCCCAGATGATTTTATCATTGGGCGAATCAAAGACATAATGAAGAGCTGTAGTTAATTCAACAACACCAAGACTTGAAGCTAAATGACCGCCATTCTTTGAAACCGTATCTATTATAAGATCCCGTATTTCTTTACACACGTTGGGCAAATCAGTTTTTTCTATTTTTTTCAGATCCGCAGGTGAATAGATATCTTCTAACATTTATAGACCTCTCAACTATATTTAAAAACAAACGCTGGCTATATAACAGCTAAAACCTGTTTTGGTCAAGCAAACGATATATATACGTCACATTATGGAATCTATGTCCCTGTTCTTTTAATTAATAGGTTTGATGGAAAACCATGTAAGACAATGAAAAGGCAGTATCTCTTTTTTATCAATACCCTGCTTTTGCAATGAATTATAATAAGAAAGCTCATATGCACGTCTTGCCAGCACCTTCTCAACACTGGAAACTTTGATAGATAAATTGAATTCCTTAAATAAAAGTTCCAGATTATTGTAAATCTGTTTTGTATTTATTAAATCTTCTATAAATGCATTTGAATCTCCTGACATAGCCTTGCCAGTTCTCTTATTCCAACCTTTGTCTTCATGAGCTGCAATAGCCAGTTTTTCAGACAATTCCGGATTATTAAAAAAATCTCCATAAAAAATTGAATTAAAATTTGAGCCTTTTTCATCTTTAAATATCCTTTTCAAAATATCTCTAAAAAAGGAGATTTTTTGTTCCAAAAACATATTACTACAAGTATCATGAATTGATATAAGATCCCTATCCAGCTCTTTTTGATAAGTTGTAAAATCAATATTACATGAACCCAATTTTATCGAATAATGAGTTTCTCTATAATCTTCCTTATTTGTTTTAATTACATTATCGGTGTCTTGTTTTATGCTTTGAAAAACAACCAAAGCCACTGCAACAAAAGCAACTAACACCAAAATCAACATTATTTTTTTCATTTTTCACCTCTTAATTGGGTTATCGTGATTCGTGAATCGTCGTTCGTGAATCGTGAATCGTGAATCGTTGTCATCCTCGGACTTGATCCGAGGATCCAATCCACTAAAGACTTTTTTGGTTTTTCGTCTACCAAAAATAATAGTCTACAACCCCATGTATCACAAGGAGTTTTTGAGTCAAAAAATTGACGATTAATATTGCTTAAAATTTTCTGAGAAAAAGATGTAATTTTTGTATAAATAATAGATTTATTATTTCTCGTCATCGTAAAAGCCTTTATTTATATATATTTGATGGGATAGTCTTTTCTGAATTTGAGATCATCAAATAAAGCAAAGAAAATTAAAACAATGTCAATCTTATGTTTTGACATCTAGTTGAGCTAAAACATGTAAAAAAATACCCCCCCCCCATAATTGAGACCATCAAATTGAATCAAAAAAACCAGTTATTTCAACAAGATAGATAATCCGCGCATAAAACGCATTATGCGTTAAATATGGCATATTAATTGCTTCTCTATAAAAGAGCCAAGGGGGGTATATGTCTAAACTTCTTAATCAATTTATAAAATACACATTATGTTTGAGCATCACTGTCATCATGTTGCTGGCTGCAAATAGAATTGCTTATGCAGCAAACTACTATGCAGCGCCAACAGCTTTGGGTACGGAAGATTGTTCATCTGAAGAAAATGCCTGTACTATTGCAACAGCAGTTACAACAGCCAATGCCAGTGAAACCGACGATACGATCAATCTTGCTGTAGGTACATATAGTGTAGGTGCTACACTGGAGATAACAGATCCAGTGAATTTGATCGGGGCAGGCAGAGGGCTTGATCCAACAACAGCTACGATTCTTGTTCCAAGTGGTTCATTTAATACCATTACTTTAACATGTCCGGATTTAGATAATGATTTTGAAATTAGTGGCATAACGATTCAAGCATACTACCAGAAAACTGCAATTTATATTACAGATGGTACAACCTCTTCTTCTCCAACAATTAAAGACAACCTCATTATTTCAGCGCACCCAACTAATTTACCTTACTATGGTATTTATGCCTATGATACAGGAAGCTCCATTCCACTTAAGATTGATGGGAATATATTTGCTGGCTTTTATTCTGAAGCTGTTTATTTGTATGGTTCGGGAGGTAGTTGTTCTGCTCCTGTGACATCAGATGCTAATTGCGCTGTGGTCAAAAATAACATCTTTAATCAGAATAGTTCTTATGAAGTTTTTCGAGCCAAAACAGGTGGTGGTCGCCTGATTTATAATAATATTATCACAGGAAATACAGGAAATGCTGGGACAGGGATATACTTACGTAATTGTTCTACTGGTAACTACGTTCTTAACAATACCATATATGGTAACCCCATTACTTCTTCAGGAGCTGGTATAACAATTAGCGGTTCATGTAGCGGCGTTCATGTTGAAAATAATATTATAGCCAACAATGAGATGGCAAAAGGGCTCAATTGTGCTTCTGGTAGCGGTACTGTGATTTTAAATAACTTAATAGCCAATAATGGGACGAATTCGGTGACAATAGGCAGTACTTGTTCTTCCACGTATTCAGCAGACGATCAATTTTTTGAAGATCCGGATTTTTATGTACCTTCCAACACCTATACATCTGTGTATGATGATGGAGAGGCAGGAACAAAGGGAGTTGCTAGTAACGGCAATGGCACTTATAGAATCTATTTTAATGATACAGATCTAAATTGGACCGACCACCAATGGATAAATTATTTTCTGGTTGTAGATCCTGCTGGCATAAGAACTACTGGCTACAGAAACACTGTTACATATTTGATTTTAGATAATGGCAAAGGAGCTATTCCCGGAGAAGAAGGCACAAACAATTATTACGTAGATGTTCTATTTTATCTTTCAAGTTTGTATGTAAAAGAGAATAGCCGTGTGCATATTACAAGTCTGCATCTATCATATAGCTCTAAAGCAGTAGATAATGGTTATGACCTTGATACTAATGGAATCATTGATCTTGATTCTTTGTTTACAACAGATGCTGATGGAAATTCCAGAATAGTTGATATTGCTGATAGTGCAGCTCTCGGGTTAACTGGTGATTATGCGATTGGTGATGGCACTAATGATATTGATATTGGAGCCAAGGAGTTTGCTGTTGGAACACCTGAAGGCAACGGTGGACCAGATGCCACAGAATATTCAGGATACAACGATATTTTATGTGCAATGGTTGATGGATCAACTTCAGCAAGCTGCGCGCAGGTTGAAGGGGTTTGCTCTGTAGATACAGCCTGTAGTTTAGAGCGTGCCATGGATGCAGCTCTATCTAAAAATGGCAGTGTGCCAACGATTTATCTTATGGATGGAACCTATGACGATAATATTACATTACGCAAAGAGGTTCATTTGCAGAGTGAAAATCACTGGGGAGCAACAATATCTCCAACTTATGGAGGACCTGTTACGGTTCTTAGCGGGGTTAATAATAATGCAGTGATTGATGGATTGCGTATCATTCCAAAAGATGAAACAGCATCTGCAGCTGCTATTAAAATTATAAATTCAGGCTCACCTACTATTACAAATAATTTGTTAATGCCAAATGCGCACACAAGTTCTAGAACCGATTATGGAATCTATCTTTATAATGCAAGCCCAACTAGTATAAAAATTGATGGCAACACGATTGTTGGATTTCAGGAAGCCGGAGTATATCTTTACAACGCCGATGGAGCGGCATTTGTGGCAGGGCTTGATGATGAATCCGATCAGATTGTAATTAAGAATAATAGTTTTTCAAAAAATTACGGATATAATTTAAAGATCACAAATGGATCAAGCAATCAGTTGATCTATAATAATATCTTTACAGGAAATTATGGAACATATGGAATCTACATGTATAACAGTTACCCCATTTATATAATGAATAATACATTATATGCCAATCAGCTAAGCACCTATGTTGTTCGTTCAACTATTGTAAATACGTATGTGCTAGAAAATAATATTATTGCCAATAACACTAGTGCTACCTTGTATTGCGATCAAGGAACACAAGGAACAAATATCAGCTATAATTTAATCTATGGAAATAGTAATAATACAGGAGGGTATTCAAGTTGTACCGGTGGTACAGATGATAATCAGATATTTGCAGATACGCTTGGCTTTGCAGAGGAGAGCGGCACAACCGCTACTATTGACACTGTTACTTTTGATGGTGATACAGTATATGTAACATTTAGTGAAAGCTTAGGTTGGGAGCCCAGTCAGTATGCAGCAACCACGTCAAACAAATATTTCTTGATCACAGAAGATGGAGAAGATGAAGCAACCAATGGATTTGTTATAACAGATAATGGCGAGAATGATGTATATCTTTTGTATTATGATGAAGGAAATGATAATGATGAACTGGTCGCAGGTAATACAGTACACATTACCCAAATGAAATTATCTAATGATTCTGAAGCAGTTAATGCAGGAAATCCAAATACAGATGATTTTATTGATTTAGATACATTATGGACGTTAGATATTTGGGGAGATACACGTGTAGCAGATGGTAATATCGATATTGGTGCTGTAGAATCTACTCTTGTTCCAGAAGCGCCAACAATTTTGTTTGTAGATGATACAGATGCTTCAGCAGGATCTGAAAATCCAACTAATCTTACAAAATTAGCACCTGTTATGTCAGCTCTTTGTAATACCCCTACAAATTGCATATCTGCGGAAATTCAAGTGGCTAGTGATTCTGATTTCTTATCTCTTGTATGGGAATCTGGAGAGATTGATGTTGTAGATAAAAATGATGGAGAAAGGATTGGAGATATAACCTATTCAGGTGATGCCTTAGATTACAATACAACATACTATTGGCGAATCAGAATGTATAGCATCAATAGTTATGGATCATGGTCGACAGCTAACACATTTGAGATTCCAAGGGCATTAGAATTTTATAATTTTGATTTAGGTGGAGCTGTGCAGGAAGACACCTCAGAGACAATAAAATGGGGTTCTTTTGGCGGGAATGATACAGTTACCATTAGTTATTCAACAGATGATTGTAATACAAAGACAGAGATAGCTTCTGTAGTTAGTTCACCAAATGCCCCAGATACCACTCAAACACAATCATGGACCATTCCTAATGCAGCAGATGTATGTGGGGCTTCAACCTGTGACACTGTAAAACTTTGTCTTGATACAAGCGTTGGCAACCATAGTGCAATGAGTGAGGAGTATTTTACGATTCAAGCAGCAGATGGCGCTGCAGGTATAAAATATAGCCGTACATTTAGTGATTCGAATTTTTCTGATTTAAGTGGTGCAACAAGTGCAACAATATCAGGAGGTGATGTGACATTTGCGGCAGGTGACTGGGGTGGTGATTATGTTAGTTATACAAATCGTAAAGCAATTACTATTACAGAAAAGAGCGGATCTGAATTAACTGATTTTCAGGTTCAGGTAGATGTGACTTATGAAGATAGTATGCAGGTAGATTTTGATGATGTCCGATTTACAGATAGTGATGGCACAACATCTCTAAATTATTGGTTAGAAACAAAAACTGATTCTACATCAGCGACATTCTGGGTCAAGGTGCCGTCGATTAAAACCAGCTCTACAGCTACAATATATATGTATTATGGAAATGGATCTGCTGAATCAGTAAGTGATGGCGCAGCAACATTTGAGTTTTTTGATGATTTTTCAGGTTCTGCCATTGATGAAACAAAGTGGGTCATAACAAATGCCACAGGTTTTAGTGTAGCAGATGGTTTGTTAACAGGAACCAGCACTACCGGTCGTTTAACATCTGTTAATACTTTTTCAGAGCCAATAGTAATTGAAGCAAGGCAAATAGTTAATACTGTTCAGACAACTTCCGGACATATGGTGATTGGAACGTATCTTTCTACTTCAAATGCGATTGGTCTTATACCAACTGGGGATCAAACTATTTGGTATAGAAATAATGGACAATGGTTAGGGGCTTACAGTACTGCTCCGGCAATTGCTACAAGCTGGGCGACATATAAACTAGCGGCTGCATCAGGAACAGTATCTTTAAGTATGAAAAATGATGATGATAGTGAATATTTAGGTTCGACAAGTAATACAATATCATCAGAGCCAATAGCTATTAGTAAACGATATTCTGATGATTATACAGGTTATACTTATGATGCAGATTGGGATTGGATCAGAACACGTCAATATGCTTCAACTGAACCAACATCAGAGATTGGTTCAGAGGAAACTTATACACCTCCAGCTGACCAAGTAGTATTATATGCAGCGCCAGATACAATAGGAATTGTATCAAACTTTGCAGCTACAAGTTCAGGAACCGGAACAGTTACATTCAGGATATCAGATGATAATGGAGTTACATGGTATTATTGTAGTGGAGATACATTAACAGAAGGTGCTACTAAAAATACAGCAGCTGAGCTCACAAATAATTGTCTAGATGATCTATCAGGAGAATCTTTCAATGTAGAAACAACGTTGAGTGTCAGCCTAGGTCAAACAGCCACCTTATCCGACATCTCCTATAATATTACATATATACCCAGCGTGTCGTTTACATCAGCGAGCCAGCAGGCAGCGGAGAATGCGGGGAATATAACGATTACAGCGGAGTTGTCATCAGTATATGGATCAGATGTAACAATTCCATACACGATTACAGGTACAGCGACTGACAATACAGATTACAGTATTACAGCAAGTCCGCTTGTGATTACCGCAGGCAACACAACAGGTGATGTTACCATATCCATAACCAGTGATACAGCTGATGAGGAGAATGAAACGGTAATAGTCACAATGGGAGAACTAATAAACGCAACAGCAGGGGAAATCACAGAGCATACAGCAGCAATATTAGATGATGATAATCCACCAGCTATATCAATCAATGATATTGCAGTAGATGAGGGTGATGCTGATTCAACAACAGCTACATTTACAGTAAGTTTGTCAACAGCCAGTGGCAAGACAGTGACTGTAGATTATGCAAGTGCTGATAACACAGCTGAAGCAGGAAGTGATTATACAGCCAAGGGCACTACAACATTGACATTTAATGCAGGAGAGACAGAGCAGAGCGCTACGGTATCTGTGTTGGGTGATGTACTAGATGAGGATAATGAGACATTTTATGTAAATTTAAGCAATGCTAGTAATGGTACGATCTCTGATAGTCAAGGGGCAGGTACAATTACCGATGATGATGCAACACCAACATTAAATATCGATGATAAGACTGTAGGCGAGGCTGATGGCACAGTACAATTTACCATTACATTGTCAGCCGCGAGTGGCAAAGCTGTGAGTGTGGATTATGCTACAGGTGATAGCAGTGCTTTAGCAGGAAGTGATTATACAGCTGCAAGCAACACAGCTACCATAGCAGCAGGAGAAACAACTGCTGTTGTGAATATCACGATTGCAAATGATACAATTGATGAAGATGATGAGATATTTAATGTAAATTTAACCAATCCAAGCAATGCGACAATTGCAGATGCCCAAGGTGTGGGTACTATTACAGATGATGATTTGGCGCCGACTCTATCCATTACAGATGTGGATGTAACCGAGGGGAATTCTGGCAGCGTAGCCGCGACCTTTGCTGTGAGTTTATCAGCAGTTAGCGGCAAGGTGATTACAGTTGCCTATGCTACAGCAAATGGCACAGCTTTGGCAGGGGCAGATTACACAGCAACCAGCGGGACGCTTTCCTTTAGTGCAGGCGAAAGCGCCAAGAACATTGTGGTAAGTGTAACCGGCGATACCATGGATGAAGATAATGAGGCTTATACAGTTGTGTTAAGTGATCCAAGCAATGCAACGATTTTAGATGCAAGTGGAATAGGCACAATTACAGATGATGATGCAACACCAAGTATCAGTTTAAGCACAATTAGCAGCAGTGTAGCAGAGGGTGCTAGTGCAGTAATCATAGCAGAGCTGTCAGCTGCTTCAGGCAAGGTCATTACCGTACCTATAACAACCGGTGGAACAGCTACGTTAACAACTGATTATACCTATACACCATCGAGCTTAAGCTTTGCTGCAGGGGAAACCAGCAAGACAATTACAGTTTCAGCAGTGGATGATTCTACAAGTGAGTCAAGTGAGGCAGCAATATTTACATTAGGCAGCCCAACCAATGCATCATTGGGTAGCAATAAGATTTATACATTAACGATCACAGGTACTTCAGGTACGTTTGCGCTAACCTTTGGCAGTGCAACAGGATGTACTGGTACAAGCAGCTTAACATGCTCGGTTAATGAGGGTGATGCGATTAGTATCCCGATTACTGGGGCTACACATAGCAGTATTACAATTACCACCAACCCATTACCAAGTGGAGCATTGTTTAGCTCTACACAATTGGGCACTAGTCGATCAGGCACGTTTACATGGACACCAGCTGATGGAACTGAAGGCAGCTATACAATAATCTTTACAGGCATTGCAGGTAATGGCGAGACAGACAGCAAGACTGCGTTAATCAATGTGGTTAAAGGAGATACTTTGCCAACTGTAAGTTTAAGCACATCTGATAACACCAAGGTAGCAGGAGGAACAGTAATCTTGACAGCCAATGCAGTAGATGCAGATGGAGATCCACTGACCTATCATTGGATGAAAACAAGTGGAGAAGGACCAAGTGTAGAAAGTAATACAGGCAGTCTATTGGCATTTACGATTCCGTCATTAAGTAGTTTACCGGGTAATCGACAGGGCATGGTGTTTGCGTTTAAGGTCACTGTAGAAGATGATGATGGAAATGAGGCTTTTGATACCATAATAATCCGCGGAATGAAGCCATCGATTGTGGCAGGTGAGGATTCTGCAGAGACCACAACTGAATTAGTTGAAGGTGATGTAATTGATTACGCCAACATTGATGGATCTATGCTTGCGGTTAAAGTTGCTGAAGTAGATGGTACAAACTCATTGATCACAATTGAGAATGATAGTGAGGTCTTGTACACATATGAGATACCTGAAGAGAATAGAATCGGTGATTTGATTGTAAGAGATATGGGTGACACAAGTGATGAGGATCTGATGGTAAGTGTGCCAGCGTATTCAAGCAACTTTGGAGCTGTGTATCAAATGTATGAACAATCCAGCGGCACATTGAATCCAGATGCAATGCCAGCAGGTTTGAACGTACCGATCATTGGACATGGTCGAGCTGAAGATAGTGTAAAACCATATATTGGCGAACACATGGCAGTTGGGGATTATAATGCTGATGGCACCAATGACTTGGTATTTACAGGGTTTGATAATGTGTATTTATTTTTAGGTATGAGTGAAGTGAACACCGAGTCATTATCCTTGTTGCAAGCAGATTACACAATTGAAAATATCTCTGATATTGAGGAGATGGAATTGGTGGATGTGGATGGCAATAGTCAGGCAGATCTGGTGTATGTGACGAGCAGTGGTGAGTTACATGTGATACCAGACAGTTTATTTACAGCCGGATATGTGGATCATGATCTAATGGCAGATTTAATCCATGCAGATTTAACCCGAGCATTAGGCACAAGCGGCACTGGATTATCCATTAGTTATGGGGATTATAATGCTGATGGTATTCAGGACGTAGCTATGGGCAATGGAGCCAGCAATCAGGTAGTAATTTATTATGGAGTAGCAGGCTTAAGCGGATCATTATCCAGCAGCGCTGCTAATGTAACAATTACAAGTAGTAATAAAGGTGATTTATTTGGATCACAGTTAGCAAGTGGTGATGTAGATGGCGATGGAATCCGGGATCTGATCATAGCTGCCCCGGGCAATGATAATCAGGGCACAGATGCAGGTGCATTCTATGTCATGTATGGAAGTGCAAGCTTGGCAGCCACAATGACTACAGATGATTTGCTGGCAATCTATCATGACACAGAGGCAGAGGAAGGCGGATATCGATTGATTATCGCAGATCTGAATGGCGATGGAGTAGATGAAGTAATCTATGGAACCTGTGTGAGCAAATCCATTATCACCTATATGAGTGGCTTGACTGTAGCGTCAAATGAGATGCTGGTGACATTGGGCGATGAAAATCCAAGTGAGCAGGAATTGAGCGGGACTACAAATAATAATGTAGTAATGATGCAGTTAAGGGTCACTAATATATTAGATGAAGACGCTATGTTTAACAGTATAGCATTAACTGGAGGTGGAAACGCAGATGATGTATTAGATGTAGCAGCAGTGAGATTGTATGTTGATGCAGATGTAGACGGGGCAATATCTGACGGAGATTATCAGATTGGCACAGATCAGAAATTCACAGAAGATAATGGAACAATCACATTTAGTGATCTTGCAATAGTAATAGGCGGCGGCGACTCAATCTATGTATTAATAGTGTATGATATACAGTTATACATGCAATACACAGGTTCTGGGCTTTCTATAATAGGTGATAATAATACAGGAGATAAGCTGCCTATTTCAGTAGCAATAATATTATTAACAATGCTTATAGTTTTAAGCATAGGGAAAAAGAGGACTATGAATAAAATAATAATAGGATTAGCATTGTTGGCACAGGTGTTTGTTTTAAGCGCTTGCGGTGGTAGCAGCTCGGATGTAAGTGGAGAAACTACATTTAGTGTAAGTGTTACGAGCAATGAAAATGTAGTAGTGGAAACATCAGCAAGTAAAGCAGCTGTGGATGTAGCTGGCGCACCTGTTACTAGCAGCACAGTTACTATAAAATAATCTACGCAATTCGTGAATCGTCATTCGTCCAATGCAATTCCCTCCCACTGGTGGAGGGCTAGGGAGGGGGGCGAAGACGAAAAAACGCGTGGATTCTCACCCTCCCCTTGATCCCCTCCCATCTCCG
>CAZLRI010000029.1:0-12448 GCA_964561745.1 uncultured Pseudobdellovibrionaceae bacterium
TCTCTTATCACTCATGTGCAGAGTTGGTCATTTTGTTTTGCGGGGGCTATAGATGCCTGATTATTTTTTCTCCTTGAATTATCACAGTAAGGACATTAAATTATATATGATGATGCGGATTAGTTCTAAAAGAGACGTATGGAAAAGAGCAAAGAAATACGGAGTAGATGTCTCTCTTATCGAGACAAACTTATTAAAAACTCCTACCGAAAGAATAATTGCATTACAGAATTCTATTTTATTTGCGAATTCTCTGCGCAAGGCAGGCGTGAAATATTATGCAAAATTTCGAAAAAATAATAAAACTACTGGTTGATAGTAAAGTTGATTTTGTTCTTATTGGCGGTTTTGCTGCTGTTGTACACGGCGTCTCTCTTCTTACACAGGACTTAGATATGTGTATTTCGTTTGATAAAGAAAATCTTACCAGACTTCTTGATGCGCTGAAAAGTTGTAATGCTGTTCACAGGCAGAATAAAAAACCATTAAAAGAGAGTTTAGAACGTTTGTCACAATTTAAAAATCTTTATCTTGTTACTGATGTTGGGTCGGTTGATTTGCTTGGTGATGTCAAAGGACTTGGCTCTTTCGCTGACTTGCTTAATCACACAATAAATATAGAATTATTTGGCCGAAGATGCAGAGTGTTAGATATAAACAGTCTTATTAAAGCAAAAAAAGAGATGGGAAGGCCGAAAGATAAAGAAACAATTGTTCAACTTAGAGTAATTTTAGAAAAGTTGAAAAAGTAAGTTGTAGTGCGGACGAAAACCGCTGGTTGACAAAACACCAATTCGATACTAAATATGGCGCAGATTTGCTAGTTTTCGTCTCTCAAATAAGTGACGGATTTTGGAAAAAATCAGATCAAATAAATAAAATTTGTAATATATATAAAGGGAGAAAATTATGAAAAATATCTTATTGTCAGTAACTGTGTTTGTTTTGTTTTTAACATTAATTGCTTGTGGAGGCTCTTCAGGCTCTTCTGATTTAAGTGCAGGTGATTTGAGCGTGCAGGGCTCTGGTAGTCCATCGCTCGCGCCATCGGATTTTTCACGAGGTGTAACAGGCGAGGTCAACCTTCCACAACAAGATCGTTGATGTTGAAAAATGTTTTTTCTTCGCTTTATAGCATATATAACAATAGTGATTCTTCTATTTACGTGTAAATCTTATGCTGGTGAGTTTAAGTTCTCTCAAAAGAGACTTCTTGAAAAATATGCTCCTGTCTGGGTTCATGAAATAGGTCGTTTGCCTATCTATGATATCATAACTGCATGGGATTTTGATAATAATTTCAGCGGTGCGGACAACGTAGAGAATGCTGAAAAATTTCCGCTTCCAGCAGTTGTTTACGGTTTCGTTACTGCAGAAACTTCGGATGCGTATTATCTTTTTTATGGCGTGTATCATGTTCGTGATTACGATACCCCTCTTCGAGAATTTTTCTGGAGTTCATCATCACATGACAATGATTTCGAAGGTGCGATGGTGGTTGTTGCTAAGTCCAATGGAGATATTCTAGCCATTGAAACATGGTATCATTCAATATTTCTTCAATTTACTTATAAACCAAAAGTTCCTGGAAATCAGGCAATAGATGGAGCCATACATGTTGAAGACAAAACTCATCCTATTCTTTATGTTTCATCCAAAGGACATGGTGTGCGAGGTTTTCAAAAAATCGATGAGCCGGAACTTTTAAAAAATCAATATAAAATATACAGACTTGGAAAAGCTGATGCAGATATGCGTTATCACAAAGGGGAGTTTGCGCAATATGAGCTTCATACATTTGAACCATTTTTGATTTATGGGCGTGGGCCATTTGAAGTGGATTCAATGTTTTGTATTCAAGGTGATTACGGACTTGATGATGTGCCTATTGGGAAATACCTTTCAGGGAGATTTGCAGGAGATTCATCATGGGCGCGTCCAAAACCGCCATGGAGTTGGACAGATAAATTTGACAATCTTCGTCCCGGTGCATGGTTTTTTCATCCAGCATACGTGTTTAATCTTCATTTCGGGTTGGGTCTTTCCGATAGATATATTAAAAATGACGCTGTAGAGTATTTTTTTAATATCGACTATGCTAAACTTAACAATTGGATATTGGAAGAACGGGAAGATTCTTTTTTTCCAAAAGCACCTAAAGGGTTACTGTCTAAACCTTATTTGAAAGTTAAGAATTGGCTATTTAAATTAATTGAACCTCTTTTTTTCTACATAGGATGAGTTAATGTGTCATTTCGTTTGTAGATATCTGCTCCATTAACGCGTGTTTCAAATACGTAGTGTGTTTGAAGATATTTCCATAAATTAGAATAGTGTTTGATCCCGAGCTTTTTATAGGTATGATATCCTCCATATGAAGTATCTATAATATACAAAGGACGATTTTTCGCCAGATCTTCAAATAACAATTCCCAGCTATGAATAGCTATATGCTTTGCTTTTTCGAATAAAGGCGAATCATTGTACATTGCTCCAGCAATCCTTCCGGTAAGCCAATCACACCACAAAAATCGTGAGGCTGAATCCCTGTTGGAAAAAAAATATATGGGTGTTGCAAATCCCCACACAAATATCTTTTCGTTTTCAGGTGTATGGGTTTTAATATACTCAGCAATTGGGATATACAGTTGAGGATAATCACTTGTAGAATTTTTGTAATAGTTGTCGATGTTATATCGATTAAATATAGCTTTTGGGAGGTTGTAGAAAAGAGTTAAGAACAGAAGTGCTAACGCAGGATATTTTAATCGTTGTAGGGATTTATTTTGGATCCATCTTGAAAAACGCTTTACTGCAAGTGCAGCAAGTATAGAAAGAGGAGGAAGAATTTGATAGAAATAATGACCGTAAAAGCGGTTGCCAATTGACACAGCTACAAAACTAAGTAAGCACCAAAGAATAATGAGAATTTCATGCCTGTTTTTTATACTATCGCCGCAAAGGTGTTCTTTGATGCTCAAAGCTGTTTCAAATGTTCCAAGAATCCAAAATCCAGCAGTTGAATATATAAAGGCTAATAATTTGGTAAAACTGTATTCAAAGATGAAATGCTTAGAATTATTCTTAGCGATATATGCGATGTTGCCATAAAATGTGTAAAACCATGCTTCTCTCCAAGCGCCTGATGAAAACAGAAAAAACAAGAATATAGCAGCAACGCTCAATGCTCCGTAAAAAAATATGAGTAAATATTTTACGGATTCTTTGAAAAACAGAAGAAAATAGATGACTATGACAAACAGGTTGATTCCAGCTTGATATTTGAATATACATGCTATTCCAAAAGCAACCCCAGAGAGAAAAAGATGCAAATTCTTTTTTTGAATTTCCCATTTAAGTAAAAAATATATGTTTAATGACAACGGCAAAGCCATGATTGAGGCTATTGAAGTTGATGCAAATGCGGGTGTGTAACAGTTGGAAAAAGCCACATATATAATGCCAGCAATAACCGCTGTTTTAGTATTGGAAATAATATTTGTTATTTTTGAGATTATAAATGCTGTGCATCCTATCCAAAAAGCGGTTATAACATGAACTGCTGCCATATTGTTTTTACCAAAAATTGCGAAAATAATTGCGTAAAAACAATAGATAGCCGGTGTTTTTGTATCAACCGAATCTATGAATGGTATTCCACCTGAAAGTAAAGCATTAGCATAGCCAGCAAACTGCGCTTCATCAACATCCAATAATGGTATTTGAAACGTAGGGAGCCTCAAACATAAACTCAATATAAGAAGCCCAAAACACAGAAATATATTTTTCAGCTTGTTTGTATTCATTGTTTAATAATGTGCTCATTTATATTTCAAACAGTTTTTCCAAAACGCCTGCCATAATGATCTGTTCCAACCTGTCTGCGTTTTCTTCATTAAATTTTTTAATAGGCACATGCATTATTTTTGAAATAATTGATCTAGTGCATGCTTCTATTATTTTTTCATCTTCTGATGATAGTTGGTTGGCTTTTTTGAACGCTTTTCCCAATTCTTGTAATCTTATAGATTCAAAATATTGATTAAGTCGCGGAATAATATTTAAAAAATTTGGTTTATCTGTTTCAGTTACAAAACGTTTTATTTCTTCGTTAATAATTGTTTTAGCTTTTTCTGCTTCAAGTTTTCTAATTCCGCTATTTTTTCTGGCAATATCTTTTAGGTCATCAATATTGAAAAGCGATACATTAGGTATAGTTGAAACATCAGAAGAGATGTTTCTTGGAGAACCCAAATCTATTATTACAATGTTTTTTCTGAACGGTACTGTTTTTTCAAACATGGATTTGTTGATAATGGCTTCTTTGGTGGAAACCGCAGACACAACAATATCAGCATCTATTAGGCTGTTGATTTTTTCATTCCACTGGATAGCTGTCCCGCCTGTGTGTTGTGCAATAAGAGAGGCTTTTGCAAATGTTCTGTTTGTTACAATAATCTGCCCTGCTCCAAGTTGTTTAAGATTTTTCATCAAAAGAGAGGCTATTTCACCAGCGCCTATTAATAGAATGGTTTTATCTGATAGATTTTTAAGTTTTTTGCTCACAAGATCGCAGGCAATTGAAGCAATAGATAGAGATCTTTGTGCAATCTCAGTTTGTGACCTGATGCGCTTTGCTGTGTAAAATGCATGTAGCGTTGCATGATTTATAAAAGATCCAGTTGTTTTGCTTTTGTGCGCAATAGAATAGGCTGTTTTTACTTGCCCTTTGATTTGAGGTTCTCCTATTATCATTGAGTCAAGGCTTGATGTTACGCGGAATAGGTGTTCAACTGCCTTTTCATTGTGCTTTAAATACCACGAAGTTTTTATATTATTAGGTTTGATGTCAGCATATTTGCAGAGCACGTTGATAAGATCCTCTGGCTTTTTCAGATTTTTGCCTTTTACTGCATAAAGTTCAGCTCGATTGCAGGTGTTGAGGTATAATGATTCTTTTATTAAGTTTGTTTCTTTTAGTTCATTCAAAAGGCGCGTAGTAACTGAAGGAGAGAAATTAAATTTTTCGCGTAAGCTGATAAGGGTTTTTTTGTAATTTATTCCTAATACTAGAAAATTCATAATATTGCCCGTACTATGAGCCCTTTTTTTCTGGAGTGTCAATAATAACTGTTGAACATGTAGATTTCATAATATACGTGCATACGCACATCCAGCAACCAATGGTGTGGTGCCAAAACGCGGCATATTTATACCATTGCTTTTTTTAAGCCTATTACCTATAGGCTGGTTTGTATGAAAAAGATAATTCTTTTATTAATTGTGATTTCTGTATTTTTTTCTTCATGTGGAGGGGGCGGAGGGTATTCCCCTGATGTTATTACAGATTCTCCCCCAACTGTTTTAAGGGTTGATCCTGCTGCATGTCCTGTAAACACAGAAGTAACGGTTTTTGGTTTTGGTTTTTCTGTAGCTGCTCCTGATAATATTATAGTAATAGGCGCAGAAACGATTATATCCACAAGTTATTCATTTTTAACAAATCCTACTAATGGAGAGCTTGAGTCCCTTACATTTACTATTCCAGATGGAATGGCGGCTGGAACATATTCGGTAATTGTTTTAGTTGATGGAAACCCAAGCAACTCAGATATTACATTTGAAGTAACAGGAGTATAACTATTATGTGTGATAGTATATTTAAGGATAAAATAGAAAAGATATCAGCCATTGCCCTTAATAAGGAAGTTAAAATAGATAAGGTTGTAAAGCTTCATGGAGATGCTTCAAATAGAATTTACTTTCGCGCTTATCTGAAAGATGGGCACACGATTATTGTAATGCAGCTTCCAGAGGGAAAAGCATCTTTATCTGAAGAAATAACAAACTATAGCGGAGATCTCAAAGACCTTGCTTTTATAAATGTTGCCAGATTTTTGGGAAAAGCTGGTGTCAGGGTGCCAAAGATTTCTCATTATAGCGCAGAAGATCATCTTATGTTGTTAGAAGATTTGGGTGATGATCTAATGTCAAAACAGTTTGAGCATGGAGATGGAGATACAAAGAAAAAATTGTATGAACAAGCAATAGACCTTCTTGTTTTTCTCCAGCAAAGTACCGCAAAAATAGATGGAGATTGTGTTGCCTTAAAACGGTCATTTGATGAAAGATTGCTGAATTGGGAGTTTGATCACTTTCTTGAATATGGGATCAATGCGCGTTTAAATATTGAAATGAAAAAAGAAGCTGTTGAACAGTTTAATTTTTTCACAAGAAAGATCTCCGCAAATATTATAAAATTTCCATATGGTTTTACTCACAGAGATTTTCAAAGTAGAAATATCTTAATATTGAATAATGAATTTGTTCTTATAGATTTTCAGGATGCACTTATGGGACCAAGAGTTTATGATCTTGTATCATTGCTCAGGGATTCATATATCAGCCTTGATGCTGGTTTTGTTGATGATCTGATAAAACAATATTGCGACAGCTCAAAGATAGATTTTAATATCTGCAGGCAACAGTTTGATGTGGTTACATGCCAGAGAAAATTAAAAGATGCAGGCAGATTTGTGTATATAGATAAGGTTAAGGGAAATCCTTCTTATCTTAAGTATATTCCGCAAACGCTTGGTTATGTAAAAGACGCACTAAAGAGATTGCCGCAATATGCAGAGTTTTATAAGTTGCTCGCGAAGTATGTGCCTGAATGGAATGGAGGCTTGTAAAAATCGGCAACAGCAGCATTTGTCTCACTTCGATGATTTTACTCAAATGCCGTAAAATCATCTGCCTTCATCGCCGCAAATAAAATGGCTTAGATGGCTGCGATTCAGAAGCCGTTCGACAAACACTGCTATTGGCGATTTTTTGCTAAATATAAAAGAGGTTAGATGAAAACTAAAATTTCAAAGGCAATGGTTTTGGCAGCAGGATTTGGGACAAGGCTTAGACCTCTTACTAATTCAGTACCAAAGCCCCTGTTATCTATGAATGAAAAAAGACTTATTGATTTTCCACTTAACCTTCTTTCAAAGCACGGCATAACCGAAGTTATTATTAACATTCATCATCTTGGTCAGATGATCGAAGATTATATTGAAGATGGTAGAAAATATGGTTTAAAGGTTTCATACTCCAAAGAGGAAAAGATACTTGGTACTGGTGGTGGTATAAAAAACGCTGAATGGTTTTTTAAAAAAGAACCATTTGTTTGTATTAATTCAGATGCGCTTGTTAATGTGGATTTATCAGAAGTTGTTAAAAAATATTTTGATTCAGGATGTTCATCATTGATGGTTGTAAAACAATTTGGCAAAGATGATGATTATGGAAAAATAGATGTGGATGAAAATGGATATATAAAGAGCATTGGAAATGTTGGAAGCTTTTTTTATACCGGAGTGCAGGTTGTTGGAAAAAGTTTATTGGATGCGCTTCCACCCAAGGGCATAGAATCATGTCTAATAGAAGATGGATATAAGAAATTAATTGCTAAAGGTGAGAGAGTTTTTACTTATCTATATGATGGATACTTTAATGATGTTGGAACTCCAGAGAGATATGAAAAAGCAAAGAAGGATATGGGTTCGTGGAAGTGACAATGGTTTTAAAATAAATCACCAAGGGTTGAAGATTCAAAAACCAAAACAATCCTCTGCTCCCCTGAGGAAAGATTGTACGAATTTTTTTTGATTAAACTCAGATCGAGTTTTTTTAGTAAAGGTTCAGCTTGTTTTAATTCTTCTTCCCAGCGAGGACCCTTCATAGCTATGCATTTGCTATTTTTGTGCATGTAGCTTTTTGCAATTTGCAAAAACTCAGAAAGAGACCATGTAGCGCGGGATATTATTATGTCGTATGTTCCAATCTCTTTTTGAAAAACAGGATCCTCTGCCCTGCCCTGCCTTGCATCAATATCTTTTAAACTAAGTTCATGAATAGCCTGTTTTAGAAAATTAATCTTTCTTCGTTTGCTATCAACAAGGGTAACTTTGATCTGAGGAAATTCTATTTTAATTGGAATGCCGGGGAATCCACCTCCACTGCCAAGATCAACTAATGTTTTTGCCATGCCTATAAATGGGAGTACAGCTTTTGAATCTTCGATGTGTTTTATCTTTATCTCATCAATGCAATCTGTAGCAGTCAAGCTTATGCTCTTGTTCCACTTTAAGATCAGATCACAATATTTATTATAAAGTTCTTCTTTTTTCATATGTTATTTATCTTCTTGATCCGTCTTTCACCCAGCATTCTTCCTATTTTTATAAAAAGGCTCTGATTTAGGTCAATTGCTTTATAAGGACATATTTCATGACAGCAGTAACATTCAATGCATTTTTTTGTAATGATTTTAGGAGGTTCTTTTAGTTTTTCATCTGAACCGCTTTGTTTCCCTTCGATTGCCTTAACCGGACATGATTTAATGCACAAACCGCATCTTTTGCATTTTTTTTGATTAACCTTTGGTTTAATTGAAATACCGCCCCAAATTCGCTTGATAACAAATTTAGATATCCACCAGTCGCGCATTCCTTTTGTGTATGTTGAAGGAAGATTAAAATCCTTAATTATATTTTCATGAGGGTTAATTCCCGTAACTATTGTCTCGTCATTTTCATTCCACAGATTAAGCTTTTTTGCTGCAACAAGTGTATCAAGGTTTAATGGGTTTAGTCCAACAAGTGAGGAACATACTGCATCAGTATGAAAGACATCTGTGCCAGCTATAATCAAGCCAAGCTTTATCAACCTGCCAGCAGATGGGCCATTGCCATCCATTCCGACAATTCCATCTATCAAAGTTAGTTTTGGAGATACAGTTCCGGCAATTCTTACAAGCATTTCTGCAAATCGCTCATTGCCTCTATATTTGCGATGATAACTGGTTTTGACAAGGCCGGGTATGCATCCATATAAATTTTTGGTTGCTAGTGTTAGTATTGTAAGTCCGTGAGTTTTAAATTTAGGAAGGTTAACTACAAGATCAACTTCCACCAATGGTTTTGCAATATGAAGTCCGTTTTTAACAACACTCCCTTCGCGCTCAAAAACCTTTTCTGTTACATTATGCCTTTTGCATATTTCGCGAATTCCTGTGCGTTCCCAAACAAGATCAATCGGAAAGATTCCATTAGGGCTATCTCCCAGCCATACTTTGCAGCCATATTCCTTAAATAATATTATTACTGCTTCAACAAATAAGGGATGTGTTGTAATCCCCATTTTTGGAGGATATGCACCAAGCATGTTTGGTTTTAGGAGAACTGTTTTGCCCCGTAGCGATGAGGTATCAAAGTTTATAGATTTAATGGAGCTAACTAATGTATTTACTATAAGCTTGAGTTCGTATTTATTACATCTGAAGATGGCAACGCTTTGTATCATGCAAAACAAGTTAGCCTAATGAAACCATAGGGTCAATTATCTAAAATAAAATAATGAGGGACATATGACTCTGGTAAAACCGATTATTGCAATTCTTACATCAAATGAAAAATTAAGATCAGATGCTATTGTTGACTTAGAACAGAGCATAGGCTCGGTTGATTTCATAGGATCAGCTCACCCTTTTATTCACACTGAATATTATGAGCCTGAGATGGGCGCGGATTTAAAACGAAATATTATATCTTTTAATCTGACCATTGAGGCTTATGAGCTTGCTAATATAAAGAACAAGACCTGCGAGATTGAGGAGAAGTTTAAAACAAATGGAAACAGGAATATTAATATTGATCCGGGATATTTAAGCCTTCATCAGGTGGTGCTTGCATCAAACAAGGGTGGCGGACATATGTTGATGATATCAAAGAATGTATATGTGGATTTTTTGTTGTGGTATAATAAAGGCTGGCAATCTCTGCCATGGACATATCCTGATTTTAAAGACAGAACATATTTTGATGAATTTGAAAAAATAAGGAAGATGTTTAAGGCAGCGTCTAAATAATAATATCTATTTTATTTTCTTTAGCTTAACCAACATGCCTGTTAAGGGTTGAAAACCAGCGTCAACAATGAATCTGTCTTGACTAATTGCCTTGATTTCATCTGTGAGAATATCTTTTGAACATGAGTATGTTCCAGTAAGTTCAGTTAATCCTTTTGATGAAGAGGATATTGTTAGATTGTTTATCAGGTCAGAACGTTTTAAATTTGTATGGATAAAGTTTGTGTCCTGATATGTAAAAGCATCTACAATTGATATGGTAATAGGATAAATTGTGGTTTCCTTGGAATTGGTTGTGATTTCAGCATAAGACAATGATGTGCAAGTAATCAAGATAGCCAAAGATGTTAAAATTTTTTTCTTCATTAAGATAAAGGAGCTAATGATTCAATCCTTTCAATTTCCAGAATAACTTTATCTTCCCCATCTGAGATAAAAATAGTACCATTATCTAAATCAACCCGTTTAAGAGTTCCATTATATAATGTGCCAAAAGCAAGCACCTCTACTTTGCTGCCTTTTAAACTTAAAAGAGCTTGAATTAGCGGGTCATCATTTGTGGAAGTTTTTTTTATATCCATCTGTAATGCCTTAATTATATTGGCTAAAATTCGATCTTGTAATTATTCTTATACTTCTTTGATACTTTTATCAACAAATTTAAGATGGCATATGTAGATGAATTTTATTATAAAAAAATATTGACGGTCAGGCAATTAACGTTTTATACGAAGAAACACTATGGAAATAATGTTTTCACGTGATGGCAGACCTTGTCTTTGTCAAAAGTTAACAGAACAAACAGTAACTATCGGACGAGATCCATGCAATCATATTCAGTTAACTGACGAAGAGATATCAAGGCGCCATTGTGTTATAGAAAAAAAAGAACAGACATATATTATTAAAGATTTAAGTACCAATGGGACCTTTCTTAATAATGAGATGGTAAGTGAATCTGCAATTGAGGTTGGCGATACAATATCAATAGGACGTTGGGTATTAAATGTTGTTGAAAAAGCAGATTCCAGCAATGGGGAAACAGTTGTTTCTCACAAAGATCCAACTTCAATTATTGATTTTGATGTTGGACAAAAAATTATCTCAACACAAAAATTTCTTCTGACCATTACACCATCGGGAGAAAAACCCTACATAACAACAACAGCCAAACTTGATCTGGTATTTGGAACAATGCCTTCATGCGATATTCCAGTAGAGGATTCTTTTGTCTCAAGGCGGCATTGCCGTTTGTGGTTTGAGAATAATGAAATTTTTTTAATGGATTTGAACAGCACAAATGGAACTTATATAAATGGGAAAAAAGCTGAAAAAAATGCAGCACCATTAGAATCTTCATTTAAAATCGGGAAAACAGTAGTCTGTTATAAATTTGAAAAAGAAAAGGAACAGTTAAAGCCGTCTAAGAAAAATTCTCTTGGACCAATGGTTGGCAATAGTTTGGCAATGCGCGAAACCTTTGCGCTTATTGAAAAAGTTGCTTCTTCAGATGTGACTATTCTTATTACAGGAGAAAGTGGTACAGGAAAAGATCTTGTTGCACAGTTGTTACATGAAATGAGTTGTAGATCTAATAAACAGCTGGTGTCTGTAAATTGTGGTGCTTTGCCAGCATCTATAATTGAAAGCCAGTTATTTGGGCATGAAAGAGGTTCTTTTACAGGAGCAACAGAGCGCATGGTTGGCTTGTTTGAACAAGCAAATGGAGGGACCCTGTTTTTAGATGAGATAGGAGAAATGCCATTTGAGTTGCAAACAAGATTGCTAAGGGTTCTGGAAACAAAGAAAATAAGACGATTGGGTGGGAAGAATGATATTGATGTTGATTTTCGTTTAGTTGCAGCAACAAATAAAGAGCTGCAGCCAATGGTTAATAGTAACAGATTTAGACAGGATCTTTTCTATAGACTATATGTTGTCCCCATAGAATTAAAACCATTAAGAGAGAGAAGTGATGATGTAAAATTGTTATGCGAAAAATTTCTTCAGGAGATGACACCCAAAGGTAAACATGTGGAACTTAGCAAAGAAACAATGAGGAAACTTAAAGAACATACTTGGCCCGGAAATGTTCGTGAATTAAAAAATGTTATTCAAAGATCAATTGTGTTGGCAAATTCAAATATAATTGAAGCTGATGAGATCTCTTTTGCTCCGCTTGAATCTGAAAAAACATCTGAATATAGTCTGGAGATCAAGGAAAAGAACGCCATTGTTGATGCTTTAAGAGCAAATAAGGGTAATCAGTCAAAGGCAGCCAGAGATTTAGGCATAGCAAGAACTACAATTTCGTCTAAAATTTTGAGATATCGTATTGATATTGATGAGATTTAAACAATCTATTGTAATTTCAAACTCTTTGCTTATCCAGATAACCCCCAAAAAATATAAAAAACACGCAACTTTTTTCGAGAATTGCCGATAATAAGTATGTAAGGGAATGTTGGTTTTGATATAACGGAACTTCCCCCTCAGGAAAGCAGTAAAAAATGGTTAAAACGTAGGCGG
>CAZLRI010000030.1:0-12406 GCA_964561745.1 uncultured Pseudobdellovibrionaceae bacterium
CATGTTGTTTTTACTGGATTCCTGCCTGCGCAGGAATGACAAAAAAGAGCAAAAAGCAATTGCGACACAGTCTCTTGGCGGAAGGGTGCGTAATCTGCGCAGGCTGAAGCCTGCGGCTACCAAAATGTTACGTTTTGTGACTTCGGCAACAGCCTCTCAAGGGAGGGGAAATAGTGATTTGGGTGCGTTATCTGGATAGGTATAGTTTTTCCCCACAATTCGACACTAAGTTGTAATTATTGATATTAACTGCGATTTTTTGGCGAAAAAAAATCACTTTTTTCAAATTTCTGCAAAAATCGCGTTATTTTTAAAACAAAATTTTTTCTAAAACTTAGGAATTTTATAATAAACAAAATTCTTATATTTTACATTTTAAACACCTCAAAACCCTTTGACCTATAAAGGGTTTTTCTGTATTATGCTAAACAGTTCTGTCAGACGCAGACGGAGCAAAATACTGCTAATTATATCAATAGGTTGCATGCCTAATAAGGGGGAAAAATGAAACTTAATCTTACCAAAATTTCACTCATATTATCTATTTTGGGGATCTCTATAATAATGTTTGGTTGTGGAAGAGGTGGAAATGTAGGTGGTCAGCTTGTTGTTCCTGATGAAGATATTGCTCTGCCGGTAGTGTCAGGGGCAGATACGCAAGCTGATTTAGATGGAGATGGAATATTTGGTGATGCTGATAATTGCCCTGAAGTTGAAAATTATGATCAAATGGATATAGACTCAGACGGAGCAGGAGATGTTTGTGATGAAGATATGGATGGTGATGAAATTCTGAATGGTGCAGACAATTGTCCAATTGATTTTAATAATAATCAGGGAGATTTAGACGGTGATGGTATAGGTGATCTTTGCGATGATACATTTAATGATCAGGATCAGGATACTATTGGTGATGGGTTAGATAACTGTGTTTCTGTTGCAAACTTTGATCAGAAAGATACAGACCAAGATGGCGTAGGTGATGCGTGTGATGATGATGTTGATGGCGATGGTGTATTAAATGATAATGATAATTGTGAATTTATTGCCAATCCAAATCAGACAGACACAGATGAAGATGTAATGGGCGATGCCTGCGATCCAGATGATGATGATGATGGCACACTTGATGGCAATGACAATTGCCGGTTGGTTATTAATCCCGATCAGGAGAATAATGGTGATGATGAGTTAGGCAACGCATGTGATCCAGATGATGATAATGACGGGGATTTAGATGAAGGAGATAATTGCCAGATGATAGCAAATCCAGATCAGACAGATATAGATTTGGATGGATTAGGTGATGCATGCGATGATGATGATGACAATGATGACATACTTGATAGCGATGACAATTGCCGCATTGATCCCAATCCTGATCAGGCTGACTTGGATGGCGATGGCATTGGAGATGCTTGTGATGATGACGTAGATGGAGATGGTATCTTAGATGGTGCAGACAATTGCCGTTTCATTCCCAATCCAGATCAGGCTGATAATGAAAATGACGGCATAGGCGATGTTTGTGATAATGATGATGACAATGATTCGGTCACAGATGAACCTGATAATTGCCCCTTAATATCTAACTATGATCAGATCAATACAGACGGAGATGAAATGGGTGATGCATGTGATCCAGATGATGATAATGACGAAGTCTTGGATCAAAGCGATAACTGCCAATTAATTATAAATCCGGATCAGGCAAATAATGATGGAGATGGAATGGGTGATGTATGTGACCCAGATGATGATAATGACGGTGTTTTAGATGATGATGATAATTGTCAGTTTATAGTAAATCCAGATCAGGTGAATCATGATCCTGATGTTTATGGAGATGCTTGCGATGATGATGATGACAATGATGATGTGTTAGATGATGGAGATGATAGCGGTGAGATAGGAGATCAATTGTGTCGTAACCGAGATTCCAGATTTTGTACGCTTCATCCTGATGATGATGCATGTTCAGATGAAATGACCCACACTGCATGTGACGATAATTGTCAGTTTAATATTAACCCATCACAGACTGACATTGATTCTGATGCAATCGGAAATGTGTGCGATACAGATGCAGACAATGATGCTGTTCTTAATGATGTAGATAATTGTATCTTCATGCACAACCCTGACCAGTTTAACTTTGATGAGCCTTTTATTGGTGTGCCATTTGATGGATTTTTAGGCACAGTAGAAGGTGATTTGCTGGGTGATGTATGCGACTCTGATGATGATGCAGATAGTATTATCGAAGAAAATGATAACTGTCCGGAGAGCCGCGGTAATTTAGCTAGTGGGTGTAATGAGTAAGACATTATAGGTTTGTGTTAAAGATAAAGCCGGCATTCTACTGGGGGTAGTGCCGGCTTTTTTGTTAAAGAAGAGTGTTGAATTAAAGGCATGTGTTTGATAAAGCCGACCGTAGTTATTTTTTTCTAAAAAACTGTATTATAATTCCTGATTCCCTCCCACTTTCAGCCAGAGGCTGATCCGCCTTTGGCGGAGTGGGGAGGGTTGGGGAGGGGGATGAATTGGTTGTGAAATGGGTGTTTGTCGCTCATCTCACATCGCACATCGCCCAACGAATTTTCATTCTCTTCAAGGAGCGATCATGTATCCAATCACAATGGCAATTTTGCTTTTTTGTTTCTTGGGATTCTTTAGCTACACAGCTTATAACAGAATTAGTTTATTGTTGGCAGCCAAGGGAAGAGACAACAGATTTGATCATTTGTTTCAAAGATTCACAGGTACAATTGAATATGCAGGTGGACAGATAAGACTTTTGCTCCGAGAACCTCTTTGGGGTTTAATGCATGCATTTATATTTTGGGGATTTTTAGTTGTCGCAATAAGGACAATCACTTTATTTGGAATCGCATTTTCCCCGAATTTTAATTTGCCTTTTATGAACGGTGTTTTTGGTAATATCTATGCATTGTCAAAAGATATATTTCAGGTTTTGGTTACAGTTGGCGTAATTGTTTTGCTTATAAGAAGAATCTTTATAAAACCAAAACGGCTTACATTATCATGGGAAGCAAATCTCATACTTATTGCGATCGCTATTTTAATGATAACTGATTTTTTGATGGAAGGAGCTCAAATTGCTGTAAGAGAGGGTGTTCACAGCTTTTGGACACCGGTTGGTGTATGGTTTGCTGCGATATTTAGTTCTATTAAATTATCTTCCAAATCATTAAATTCAATTTTTACAATAAACTATTTTATTCATACCATTGGTATTCTTATTTTTCTTAATTATCTTCCGTATGGAAAACATTTTCATATTATAACAGCCATACCAAATGTTTTTTTTCGCAAGTTGACACCTTATGGTGCTTTGTCAAAGATGGATCTTGAAGATGAGAAAGCCACAACATTTGGCGTGGAAAAAATTAATGAATTTAACTGGAAACAATTTTTGGATTTATATACCTGCACTGAGTGTGGTAGATGTGAGGATCAATGCCCTGCTTATGCAACAGACAAACCTTTATCTCCAAAGAAGTTTGCCATAGCTTTAAGAGATTATCTTTATAAAAATTCCAAAAATATCGTTGCTAAAATGGTTTTTCCCCTCCCACTTGTGGGGAGGGTTAGGGAGGGGAAAGAATTAAATGTGGGTAAAGATCAACACAAGGAGGAGGGGATTGGAGGCGATCTTTTGTCTCTTGTTCCTAAAATTATTGATCCTGAAATATTATGGTCATGTACTACATGCCGAGCTTGTGAAGTAGCGTGCCCTATATTTATTGAATATGTTGATAAAATAGTTGATATGAGAAGAAATCTTGTGCTGATGAAAGGCGAGATTTCTCAGCAGGCACAGACAGCATTAAAAAATATTGAAACCAATTCAAATCCATGGGGGATAGGCTTTTCCACAAGAGGGGACTGGGCAAAGGATCTGGGGGTTGCTCTTTTATCAGAAAATAAAGATGTGGAATATTTGTATTTTGTAGGATGTGCTGGTTCATTTGATGAACGTGCAAAAAAGGTGTCACGGGCTTTTGTTCATTTGCTTAAACAAGCTAATATCAGTTTTGGAATTCTTGGAGCAGAAGAAAAGTGTACAGGTGATTCAGCAAGAAGAATAGGAAATGAATATTTGTTTCAGATGCTGGCAAAGGAGAATATAGAAACATTTAACAGATATGGAATAAAAAAGATCATTACAACATGTCCGCATTGCTATAATACGATTAAGAATGAGTATCCTCAATTTGGCGGTCATTATGATGTCATTCATCATACTGAGCTGCTTTCAAAGCTTGTGAAACAAGGGAAAATAAAAGCAGGGGATTCTCTGAAAGGCAAAACCATCACTTATCATGATTCATGCTATCTTGGAAGATATAATAAAATTTACAATCAGCCACGCGAGATAATAAACAGTATTGATGGAATTGAATTTAAAGAGATCAATTTGTCGCATGATACTGGCAGATGTTGCGGTGCTGGAGGTGGCAGGATGTGGATGGAGGAGAACATCGGAACGCGGATAAATCACAAAAGGCTTGAAGATATTACAACCTCCACAGATGCTGAGATAATAGCAACAGCCTGTCCGTTTTGTTTAACAATGCTCTCTGATGCGGTAAAGGATAAGTCGCTTGAAGGTGTTAAGACTTGTGATGTGGCAGAGTTGTTAGAATGACAGATCTCAAAAAGGATTCTTCAAAAAATCAGAAAGGGGGATTGCTTCAATATTGCCAAACCACGCTTTCCTTTCTCCGCCATAAGCTAAAACACATCTGGATAAAGGATAATCAGTCTTAAATGCCTTAAGACCTCGAAGTGCTGATTCATCAATTCTAGAAGATCTTTTAACTTCAACAGCTATGATTCCTTTTTCTCCATACAGCACAAAATCAACTTCCATGTTGTTTTGCCTGTTCCCCTTGGTCCAAACAAGAAAAAACTCTTATTTTCCGGTATGTTTAATATTTTGGAAGTAACTTCTCAATAAGTTGAGGCAAATTTTGGCATTCACGATATTAATTCCCCTCCCTTTCAGCCAGAGGCTGATCCGTCCTATGGCGGAGATGGGAGGGGATCAAGGGGAGGGTGAGAATCCACGCGTTTTTTCGTCTCCACCCCCCTCCTTAGTCCTCCCCACTCCGCCAAAGGCGGATCAGCCTCTGGCTGAAAGGGGGAGAAAATTAATAGTTTACCTCAACTTATTGAGAAGTTACTTTTGGAATACACAACTCCATTTTATGTGTTTTTTTGGAGTTGTAAGGTTGAAAATTGAGACCAATGCATATATTTATAAATATCTCTCAATTTTGCTTAACAGGTCATGTCTGCAGATAAAATCAGAGAGATAATCTGCTTTTCCGGTTTGGAATGTTATTAATGGGGATTTATTATATTTGCTTAACCATCTTTTATAAAGTGAGGATAGATTTTTTATATATTTATCAGGAACAGCTTTTTCTATTATTCTTCCGCGCTTAACAATCCGTTGTTTTAAAGTTCTGACAGGACATTCAAGGTAGATCATTATATCCGGCGGGTTGATAACATCCAGCATTGATTCATACAGGTCTCTGTATGTTTGATATTCATTTTTTGATATGATGCGCATCTTAAAAAGATTCTCAGCAAAGATTTCCGCATCTTCGTAGATTGTTCTATCCTGCACCACAGTTCCCTGATACCGGTCAAGCTCCTGATGGATTCTGAATTTATGAGTAAGAAAATGCATTTGAGAATGAAACGCCCATCTCTCCATATCTTTGTAGAAAAGTTCAAGATAAGGATTTGTTTCATTTGGTTCCAAAAATGGTTTTAAGTCAAAGTGGCGGCACAGAAAATCAACAAGACTGGATTTCCCTGATCCCATATTTCCAGCAACTGCTATATATTTTGTTGCCATGTTTTTTCCTTCACGTGCCTTGTATCCACGCGCTTCTCTGCTGCTTCGTTACGGTACTTTGTGAGAAATGCGGGTTAGGAGAGATTTTAAAATGATTGTTTAATCCTTCCTCCTTGATGGGGAGGATATTCCCCCCCTCCCTAACCCTCCCCACTCCGCCAAAGGCGGATCAGCCTCTGGCTGAAAGTGGGAGGGAATTTTGAATTGTGGGTAAAGATCAGCACCTAATAGGAGGGCAAGGGATGTGGACTTATTTAAATATTTAAAACTCATATTTTTCGCGTTCCAATATATGTTTCGCAATTTTATTTTTAAGGCTGCTGGTTTCAGTAATAGTAGAACTGATGATTCTTGCAAATGCCTTAAGATAAGATTCTGTTTCAGCGCTATTTTCTGATGCAATATTTATTAATGTTTGCCTTGCCTCAAGAGAGATAAGAGGGATTCTTTCAGCAATAGCGGTTTTTATGATTGTCTGGTACAGATTTTGTTGAGGATGATTATTGTTGCTGGCCTTAATAGCTCTTATCAGCCCTGATTCCAGCGCATATGCTTCTATTGCAATATTTGCTACTGTTGCAAGAGTTGATTGGTGTTTTTCAAGCTCAGTTGTATATTTCTGCACAGCAACGCCTGCAACATATATAGCAAGCCGCTTTAGCTGCTCAACTTGATCAATATAAGGTGCAAATTTATTTGAAGGATCTGTAGATGGAAAACCGGTTTTAAGCTGAACCAATATCTCCTGCAGACGGTCCATTAATTTTATTTTTTCAGTCAAAGCGCGCTTAAGCAGAGTTTGCGTAATAATTAGCCGGTTTATTTCATTTGTTCCTTCAAAGATCCGGTTTATCCTGCAATCTCTGTATTGGTGTTCAGCAGGATATTCTCTTATATACCCATACCCGCCATGCAGCTGCACGCTTTCATCTGCAACATATTGCAGCGCTTCTGAGCAAAAGACCTTTGTAATAGATGCTTCAATTGCAAATTCTTCCAAAGCAGCTTTTTTATCCTGTTCAACTTCCATAAGTTGATCCCAGTCGCCTGCTAGCCTGTAGACCTGTGATTCAGCAAGATATGTTAGAATAGTGCTGTTAGCTATTTTAAGCTGAATAAGTTCAAAAGAGCTTATTGGTTTGTTAAATTGGTAACGTTCGTTTGCATAAGAGGACATAAATTCAATTGATCTTTTCATTGCACCAATTGATGCTGCTCCAAGTTTCCATCTTCCGATATTTAAAATATTAAATGCTATTTTATGTCCTTTTCCGATTTCACCAAGGACGTTTTCTACCGGTATTTTGGCATCTGATAATGAGATGGATACGGTTGATGAACCAAGTATGCCCATCTTATCTTCTTCTTTTCCAAATGAAACTCCTTCAAAGCCGCGTTCAACAAGAAACGCAGTTAATTTATCTCCATCAATTTTTGCAAATATAGTTATTAAGTCTGCGATTCCGCCATTAGTGCAAAACACCTTTTCGCCATTTAGAATATAATATTTTTTATCATCTGAAAGTTTGGCATTTGTGTGTAGGCTCATAGCATCTGTGCCGGCATTTGCTTCTGTTAAAGCATAAGCTCCTATCATTTCACCTGATGCTAATTTAGAAAGATACTTTTTTTTCTGATCTTCGTTTCCATAATATAGAAGGGGAAAGAGCCCAATTCCAGTATGACACATAAATGCCACTGAAAACGAACCCTGATGAGTTATGTTCTCTGCAATTATCGTAGAACATGCTTTGTTTAACTCAAGCCCGCCATAAGCCTCCGGCACTTCAGCCATCAACAGACCCAATGCACCTGCTGCTTTGAGAAGAGATGTTACAACACCCTCCTCTTTTTGTTCTATTTTTTCTGATTTTGAATAAACTTCCTGTAATGAAAATTTATTGGCTACATTTCCAAGCTCTTTTTGTTCAAAAGACAGATCTTCTGGTGTGGAAATATCAGTTTCATCAGTTTTGGTTATCAGGAAGTTTCCTCCCTTTGCCATTTTTTTGGAATTTTCAGTTTCTTGTGTCATGGTTTAAGGATAGTTTAATGAAACATGGATTTATGGTTGACTTATGCTATAAAAAGTAAATATCTTATTTCACATAACAAAGCAAAAAACTTTTAATAAAATAATTAATAAAGCACAAGTAAATAGATATGCATAAAGATGATAATAAAGTATTTTTGGGAAGCGAATATGTTGCTGTGCTTGAACATTGTTATTTTGATTTGATCAATATTGAGACCAAAAAAATATCACGATTTGAACTTCATGAAAACGAAGAGATTCTAAGAGAATTGTATTTGCTAGTTAATGGGGGGGGGGCATAAACCGCATTATTTTAGTAGTTATCCGCAATTTCTTTCTTCCAAAGAAGAATTACATTCCAAAAATATTGTTTTAGATAAAATTAAAAATCTAGATAAAACATATGCATGGTTGAGACCTAATAACGATGATGATCTTATCCATCAATTTGAATTAATTTGTGCAAAACGAAGATTGATTAATCATAGATATTGTCAAACACCGTTACTTCCTGAATCTACAATAAGAAAGGCAAAGTATATTCTCGATACTTTGAATCCAAAGAAAATCTTGCTAATAGGCGATGATGATCTTTTGTCAATTGCTATTAGTTTGATCGATAGCAGCATTCAACAAGATGTAATTGAGATAGATTGTGAGCTGTGTAAATTTATAAAAAAACATGTACTATATCCATCAGAGGTGAGAGTTATAAATAGAAGATAAGTATTATGTGATCGGCTCTGATCAATGTTTAATCTATCTTTATTATGATGCGATTGCAAAAAGCGTAATTCTTCATTTTAGAAACAATGCTAACGTTAGCAAGAATATTATAGATAAAATAATTGGTTCTGACGTGCATATAAAAAGACTAACGACAATGCCGCGTTTTATTTTTTAAAAATTGGTATTTGAATCAAAATTATTTTTGAAAATAAAAATATATGTAGAAAGGAGGTGAATTAAAATGAAAGTAGCGATTATACATCCTGCTGTGAGTCAAGATAGTACAAAAGAATCAAATAAGGCAGATCATAGTACTGGGCTTGGGCTTGGGCTTGGGCTTGGTCATGTTACTGTTGTTGCAGACGGCATTGATAGAGAAAGTTCGGGGTTGGGTCATATAACAATTGATCCAAATGGTAATAGCGCATTATATAGTGGTAGAGTTGATATTATAGATTGGATAAGAGGTAGAGTTTGATGCAAAGGGGGCTTTATTGCCCCCTTTTTTGTAGAAATTACTTTATGAAGATAAAAGTATCTAAGTACAATATATTTACAAAGTTAAACTCAAATTGTGTGGCCTGTTTTAATACATTGCGCAATAGCTTATTGCTGTTGGATGAAGAGGTTTATATTGCTCTTCAAAACAAAAGGCTTGATCTGTTAGATAAGGCAACCACTGATTTGTTGGAAACTAATGGGATAGTTTTAGAATCATCTATTGATGAATTTTGTTTGTACAAGTATTTAAGGAACAAAAAAATATTTGACACAAGTCATTTTTATGTTTTTTTGACATTAACAACAGCTTGTAATTGTGCATGTAGATACTGTTTTCAAGCTGATCGTAAAGTCAGAAAAAACGAATATTTGAGTGAAAAAGCCTCATTAAAGATTAGGAATTTTATTACCAATAATATAAAGAAATATGGTTCTAAATCACTACAGGTTGATTTTTTTGGAGGAGAGCCATTTTTATATTTTAAAATGTTAAAAAATGAAATAGAGTTTTATAATAAATGGGCTATGCTGAATAACATCAAAGTTTCATTTCGAATTTATACAAATGGAACGATTTTAAATCAAGAAATGGCAGATTTTCTAAGTGAACAACCAATTAGTGATTTGCAAATCACATTAGATGGGCCGAAGAGAATTCATGATGCAAACCGACCACTGTTAAATGGAAAAAGTTCTTTCGAGTTAATTCTGCGCAATCTCCTTTCTTTAAAAAAGAGATTAGTTCCTTTTATTCTAAGAATAAATTTTGATAAAAATAGTGTTAACTATTATGAAGAGTTGTTAAACAACTTATGCGAGTGCGGATTGGAAGGAATAAGTGTTTACCCTTATCCTGTTCAAGCAATGACCCCAAGTTGTGGAACTTATGGAGAAGCAATTACAGATAAGGACATTATTAAATTATTGCCAAATCTTTTGGAGGCAGCACTAAAAAAAGGATTTGAAGTGCCATTGAAACCTAACTCTGGCTATATTTATTGCGGATCAAGCAAGTTTACATCGTTTGTTATAGATTTAAATGCACAGCCATTTAAGTGTGCTTTGCTTCAGGAAAAAGATGCCAACAAAATTGGTAGTATAAATAAAGATGGTGAGTTGGTTGATATTAATTCTGAATACTATAAGTGGTTTTCTAGGGATCCAACTGAAATTGCTAGTTGTCGAAAGTGTAAAATGCTTCCATTGTGTAATGGTGGGTGTGCAGGAAGCGCAGTTCATAAATATGGAACGTATTTCATAAATAATTGCTACGAAAATAATATATCCATATTCAAGAGAAAATTAAAACTATATTTAACATATTGTTTAAAAAGTTGATTATGAAATATAAAAAATATAATTTTAGTTGGGATAACGAAGAATCTCAGAAGGTATTTCAATCGCTTGTTGGTTTTCCAGATATGAAAGATAGTTGTAAAGAAGTGAATGCAATTTTAGCATGTGTTAAGTTAAAACGTGGAAGCAAGATATTGGATGTGGGTTGTGGAATAGGTCGTCATGCAATTATTTTTGCTCAAAAAGGTTTTAAAGTTATTGCTATGGATGTGTCGCATTACTATTTGAAGCAGGCTAAATATTCTGCTCGTATGAAACAAACAAAAATAGAATTTAGGCAGCAGAATATCTTTGAACTTCAAGATGTTGAAAGTTATGATTTTGTTTTTGCTTATGATTATACATTAGGTAGTATGAGTGCCAAAGAATTAAAAAAACAGTTTCGAGCAATGTATTTGGCTTTGAAGCCTAATTGTATATTTTTTTTAAAATATGCAGGACCAAAATTAGCGTTACGCCAAAAAAATTCTATAAAAGTAGAAATTGTTAAAAACAACTATGTTATTGAAGAACAAAAATTTATAGATAACTTTCGATTTGAGAAATGTTTATTAATTGATCCTAAAAAAAAGGAAATCAAAGAATGGCAAGAAAAACAAAGAATTTTTAACAGAGCAGAGATCAATATGTTATTGCATAATGCTGGATTTAAAATATGCAACCAATGCATGTTTCAAAAATATCTAAAGAAAAATATAAAAAATATTTTTGTTTGCTCTAAGTTATAGAGTTTATTCAATAATTTTAATACCTTTATTCCTTAAGTGATTTTTTAAATTTTTCAGTGAGTATTGGTATAATCTTAAAAAGATCCCCAACTATACCGTAATCTGCTTTAGAAAAAATAGGAGCTTCAGAGTCTTTGTTTATTGCCACAATAACTTTGGAGGTTCTCATTCCTGCAAGGTGTTGAATTGCTCCTGATATGCCGCAGGCAATATATAAAGAAGGATTTACTGTTTTTCCGGTTTGCCCAACCTGATGATCATGGGAAATAAAGCCGGCATCAACCGCTGCTCTTGACGCTCCAACTGATGCGTTTATAGCTGTTGCAAGGTCTCGTATTACTTTGAAGTTTTCAGCGCTTCCTATTCCTCTTCCTCCGGAAACAATACGATCTGCTTCTGTTAAATCAAGCATCCCTCCCTCTTCCTCTTTTGTTTCTTTTACTTTTGCTCTTATTGTTCCCGGATCAGCTGTGAATTGTGATATGGTAGGCTCGTTAGCCTGAGGAGTTGGTAAAGGATAAATATTTGGTCGCATTGTTGCCATTTGAACAGGCGTATTAATAATAATCTGCCTTATTGCCTTGCCAGCATAAGCTGGTTTTTGTACCAGAAGTTTGTTGTTTGAGATATTGAGATCAGTGCAGTCATTTATAAGCCCTGCTTCAAGGTGCGCGGAGGCTCTTGCAAAAAGATCTTTGCCTGTTACAGATGCTGTGCCAAGCACAATATTGGGCTTTTCAGCATTGATTATATCAGAAAATACTTTTGCAAAACTTTCACCTGAGTAAGACAGAAGATCTTTGTGTGATACAGTAACTACTTTATCAACACCGTAATTGCCAAGCTCCTTTGCAATATTTTCTGTTCCATCTCCAAACAAAACAGCAGTTACTTTGCATCCAAGTGAAGCTGCTATTTGAGAAGCTTTTCCAGCCAATTCAAACGAATATCTTTTTATCTTTTGTTTATCCTGTTCACATAGGATTAGAATATTTGCCATTAAAAGCTCCTGTTTTTCGGTCATCTAACTTTTTTGTCATTCAGGACTTGATCCGGAATCTGGTTTTTTCTGGATCCCGCATCAAGTGCGGGATGACAATCGACGAACTATATCACCTTTGCCTGTTCGCGAAGTATTTTAACCAGATTTTCTGCGGCTAC
>CAZLRI010000031.1:0-12145 GCA_964561745.1 uncultured Pseudobdellovibrionaceae bacterium
CTTGAAAACTTTTTCTTTATTAGCAGTTTTTTTGCAACTTATTTACGAAAGAACCCAAGTTTTCGGGATCCAGAAAACCTAGATTCCGGATCAAGTCCGGAATGACATCAGTAGTCTAAGAAGTCTTGAGCGTGGTGATGAAAATCCTACTGCAATATTTTGGTACCTGCTACAATTGGCTCAGATTGAGACTGATGGGATGAAGATTCCTGCCTTGAACCAGCGGAACCTATAGATTTTTGTTTCAAAATTAGTTTTAGATCATGCCCATGAGGCACATAACATACAACTCTGTTCCTTCCTTCTTCTTTTGCCTTATATAAAGCTATATCAGCATGATCAATCATTTCGTCGATCTCATCAACATCTTCTGGATAAGATGCAATGCCAGCACTTATAGTTATCTCTTTTGTTTGTTGCCAGTTTTCGTTAGTAAACTTATGAGCTTCAACAAAACCTCTAATCTTTTCTGCAACTGCTATTGCCCCACGCTTATCAGTATCTGGCAACAAAATAACAAACTCCTCTCCACCAAAACGAGCCACAGTATCAACTTCACGCAGATTGTTCTTTAATATTTCACCTATCTGAGACAGCACATGATCACCTTGCAGATGCCCAAACTTATCATTATAATTTTTGAAATGATCCACATCTATCATCACAATGGAAAGGTTTCTCGAAAAACGAACAGAACGTTTCCACTCCATCTGAAGCATCTGTTGAAAATGCCGTCTGTTGTAAACCTTTGTCAGCTCGTCTTTTACAGACAGTTCTCGCGTTTTGGTATAAAGTTTTGCGTTTGCTATAGACAATGCAATATGACCTGCGACAAGAGACAACATCTTTATATCTGAATATGAAAAACTACCCACGCCCTGACGCCCAAAATTAATAGCTCCCAACACTTCACCTTTATAAATTAGCGGAGCTGATAAAAGCGAGGTTCCATCCAGTCTGTGTTCTCCTTTATAATGCAAACAGCGATTCTCCTTACCGCTGTCTTTCACATATATTTTCTTTCCTGTTTCAGCAACCATTCCTGAGATTCCTTCGCCCTTCTGAAATGTAGTTCTAAGAATTTTTTCATTATCAGGAAAACCGCTTGCTGCTTTAACATGAAGGGTTTCTTTGTTATCATCAAAAACCAAAATAGCAAATTCGCTTATCTTAAGATATTTCTTCAACGTTTCTGTTATTTTTTCATAAAGGCTATCTAAATCAACTACAGAGCTTACTTCATGCCCTATCTCGTAAAGCAAAGACAAATCCTTTACAAGCTGCTCTAATGCCCTGTTTGTTTTTTCTATGATACGGCTTTTTTCTTCAATCTGTTTTCTATATTTCAGCTGTTCCTGAGCAACTATCAAATCATGTTCTGTCTCAATTTTATGAGCAGCCAAGTCTGTTAATCGTGACAACATGTTATTAAAGTTTTTAGATAGGTCACCTAACTCATCAGTTGAAAACACCGGAGCCCTTATTAAAAAATCTCCGCTCTCTGCATGAGCCATTGTTTTAACTAAGCGGCCTAACGGGCGATCCCAGAAAAAATAAGTACCAATAGTTGCAGCAACAGATGTAGCAACAATCTGAAATGACCAGTAGAAATACTGTATCTTAATACCAAATATTGTTTGTGAAAAATTTATTAAAAAGGTCTGTTCAATATAAACTGCTATCAGCCAAGTAACAAGATATGCAAAACCTGCAAACAACATTATCTTGACCGGGATAGATAAGCTCAGTCCTTTTTTATGAATATTACTCACAATCATTCCCCTCTTATATATATATCGGCATTTATTTAAAATAGTTGCCAACTATTTTAAATAAAATAAAACCCCCATTTAAACCTTTATTTTTCAAGATATTATGGGTATTTTCCCTTTACAAACAAATTAATTACTTTACTATTAATTAAATAAACTTTTATGCAAGTTGCCTTAAACATAGCAATAATACTCATAATTGCGCTTATCCCAAAAATAAGCAACTCAGCTAATCCTGAGCCTATCATACGTGTAGCTATTATTAATAACTTGTCAACCGTTACAATCGAAAGCCAAACCGGAATTTTAAGCATATTGGACAAGGATAATAGCGTTTGGAACGGTCATATAGCCACCCTATCTTCAACAGAAAATGGTTTAAGAGTAAACGGTCAGACACTTGGAACAAAGGCTGTAACTGTCACAAATTCGCGTTCTTTTTATAAGATCGATAACAAAACATATAGAGGATCATTAAGGCTGATTCAAGAAAACAACAGCATAACTCTTATTAACAACATTCCTCTTGAGTCATATATTGCCGGACTTATTAACAGTGAAATCTCATCTACATGGCCTGATGAAGCAATAAAAGCACAGGCTGTTGCTGCCAGAACCTATGCAATTAATCAGATAACACGCACAAAACAAGCTAACTCATCTGCCATATATGATATCAAATCCAGCACATTGGATCAGGTCTATTTTGGTGCACATCAGGAGGATGAAAGATCGATCAGCTTGGTAAAACAAACCAGAGGAGAGGTTCTTAAAATTAATGATTTAATCTTTCCAGCTTTTTACCACAGTTGTTGCGGAGGTGAAACAGAGGATGCAGACAGGGTATGGACTGGAGCAATTGGACCTCCTGTAGTACAAGATAAGTTCTGTGAAAGAGCTCCACAACAAAACTGGTCTTTGTCTATCTCCAAATCAGATTTTTTAAATCTGGCTTCAACTCCAGAACAAAACATCAAAGAGATATCAGCAATAACCGTGATCCCCTTTTTTAATGCCCCTAGAATAAATACTGTGCTTATAGAAACCCCTGATGATGTGTTTGAGATAAAAGCAACTGAGCTTAGAAAATTAATTGGATACTCAAAACTCAAAAGCACTTGGTTTGAGGTTTCAATGAATGGAAAAAATATAGTTTTTAATGGACATGGTTATGGTCATGGCGTTGGAATGTGCCAGTGGGGAGCAAAAGGCATGGCTGAAGAAGGTTTTGGTTATAAAGATATTTTGAATTTTTATTATCCAAAAGCAAACATTGCCAGAATATATTAATCAAATTTTGTAGGCAGCTCTGAATTAACAAAATACATGGGATCAACCGGGAAACCATCTATTCTAACTTCATAATGAAGATGAGGACCAGTACTTCTACCTGTACTTCCAACATTTGCGATAAGCATTCCTTTGTCAACTCTATCTCCCTTTTTAACATATAACTTTGAACAATGGGCATATAGAGTTTCAATATTATTACCATGATCGATAATCAATGTTTTACCATATCCGGACATATATCCGGAAGAAACAACCTTGCCATTACCTGCTGCAATTATAGGCGTTCCTTTAGAAGAAGCTATATCAATACCAGTATGCCATGCACTTGATCGCCCTCCTGTTCTTGTCCTAAAAGGATGCCGCCATCCAAACTCAGAAGATATCCAACCCTGCACAGGCCAAATAGAGGGTATTGAAGCATAATTAAATAGTTTATCCTGCTGTAAAATAGAAAGAAGATTTATCTTTTCATCCACTGTAGTTGCACTTGATAATAAAAGGTTAATATCAAGCTTAAGACCCATCTTGTTTAAGGTACTTTGATTGTATGCAAAATGTGATTTAGCTGCATCTAGCCAATAAAGATTCTGTAAGGAAACCACCCATTCATCTTCAGGCACCGGTCCAATAGGAGATCCATAAGGGAGTTTTTCTGAGTTATTTTTATCAAAAAACATATTTAGATCAAATTTATTAGCCTGAAAATAACCATTATACCCAATATACCTCATGAACGATAAAGCTTTAGCCTTTATATCAAAGCTATTTTTAAGGGGCATATCCAAGCTTATTAAAACACCTACAACAAGAATATATGATAATACCCGAATGCTTTTTGTTAATATCTTTATCATAATTTAAGTTATAAACTACTGAAGCTCCCTATATTAAAGTTATCGTCATATAACGCTAAAAGTTTCTCGAAAATTACAAAAAAATGCTTAAATATCCAGTATAAAATACGTCACGATTTTATGGTTATTTTTCAAATAGTTGGGATGACAAACCTGATGTGACAGCTCTAACTTTGATTATTAATTATTTGAATTTTATGATATACTTACTTGCCTTCTACTATATATGCAAGTGGATCAACTGCAACACCATCTATCTGTACTTCATAATGTAGATGAGGGCCAGTACTTCTACCTGTATTACCCACACTAGCTATTATCATACCTCTTTTAACATAGTCCCCTTCTTGAACTAATAAAGATGAACAATGTGCATAAAGAGTAGAAATACCATTGCCATGATCTACTATAAGGGTTTGCCCATATCCGGATTTATACCCGTCAAATGTTACAAATCCATCAGCAGAAGTCATGATAGGGGTACCACGCGGAGCAGCAATATCAATACCTTCATGCCATCTGCTTTGTCTACCTCCTGTACGCCGACCAGATAACCGCCTTGCACCAAAACCAGAAGTTATCCACCCTTGAGTTGGCCACATAGATGGAACAGAAGCCCAGAAAAACAACTTATCTTTGGTCGTAAGAAAAGCAGCGTTTATATCCTTAGTTACACTTGTTGCTTTTGTCATAATCCGATCAATTTCAAAGTCGAGGTCAGCGTTAGAAGTATAAAAAGACCTCCATCTACCATCAGGAGTTTCATAATCATCTTTCATTCTTTCCAAAGTTGCTCTCCAGTCATCCTCATCTATTGGCCCTTTTGCAGGCTCAGTATTTGCATTATCAAACACAGAATCGAGTTTTGCAGATAATCTCATTGTACGATCAACTAGCATTTCAAGATTAACTAATTTTGAAAAAACATGTGCTTTATTTTTTTGAAAATCAATGGTTTCAGATTTTAGTTTTTCTGTAGAAAAATATGCGTTTCTGTAATGACAGAGACCAGCAATGGTTGTAGCAAATAAAACTAAAGAGAACGCTAATGTTGCAGCAACAACAACAAAAGAACGCTTTGATATATCAAAGCGCCTGATTGAAGAATTACTTTTAGATACTAAAAGGATGCTATATTTTTTAGAATTATTTTTACTCATTATTTAATGGCTTCTTATAGCAATTTTCTTACAAAAAAAAGGAAAAATCGCCTCCCCCCAAAAACCCTTAAATTACATTTCTATAGTTGAATCATCATGTTCTTTGCAACTTAGATCACTGTCATCCAAACCTACCACCTCAACAAGTATCGCTGTTATATTATCATCTCCACCGCGTTCATTTGCTACATCAATAAGCCTTTGCACAGCTAATTCTATTTCATTATTTACTATAATATCTCGAATTTCTTCATCTTTTACAAGATTAGTCAGTCCATCGCTGCATAATAAAAATTGATCTCCTACTCGCGGGATACGAATATCAACATCTGACTCAACCTGTTCTTGATATCCAACAGATCGTGTAATTATGTTTTTAAATCGATGAACTCTTGAATCTTCCTCAGATAAGATACCTGCCCTTATTTGCTCGCTAACCAAGGAATGGTCTTTTGTTATCTGAGAAATATTATTGCTACGAACTTGATATCCTCTGGAATCACCTACGTTTGCTATATAAACCTTACCTTCTCTGAACATAAGGACTACAGCTGTTGTGCCCATACCATGAAGGGTTTTTTCTACATTAGCTTTTTCATAAATTCTTCTACTGGCAACACTTATTGCGAATCTTATTTCACCTGAAATATCACCGGGTTTTAAGGATATATCACCCGGCATTGTTGCTTCAGGGTCATCCTCTAAAGACCGAATAACTTCCTCTATAGTTGTAACAGCTAATTTACTGGCATACTCTCCACCAAGATGCCCACCCATGCCGTCAGTCACAATATAAATAAAATTCTCATCGTTTACTAAAAATGAGTCTTCATTTTTTTCGCGTTTTCTACCAACATCAGATTTGCCAAATGATTTAATCTGCATAACAAGCCTTCCCTTAATTGAAAAAGAATGTTTTGAAAAGAAAAAAACCGGGGTTTTGACCTAGCTCGCACTTACCCTTCTCCACTAATTTGCAAATCAGGAATTAATATTGATGGAGATCCAAAATTTGCAGAAAAATCCAGATCATCTCCAACCGCAACAATATTTTTAAAAAGTTCATGTAAATTACCAGCAACAAGAACGCCTCTTATAGGTTGCGAAACAACGCCATCTTTAATAATAAATCCTTCAGCGCCTAAGGAAAAGTCTCCTGTTATTACATTTGCGGTATGCAACCCCATAAGCCCGGTAATAAGAACTCCTCCCTCTGCCATTGTATATATTTTTTTTACAGGAGTATTACCGCTACACAGATAACAATTACTGACATCAATAGCAGGAGGATGGTGAATTGATGAGCGAAAGCTATTACCTGTCGACTTTGTATTGTCTTTTTTTGCTTTTGCGCTGTCATAGAGCCAGCCGGATATTGTGCCATCTTTTACAAGATAGTTCATACCAGTAGGCATCCCTTCATCATCAAAGAGAAAACTCGAAAAACCGTTTGGCAGCAAACCATGATCAACTATTGTAACAAGCTTGCTATATTCAAACGAATCTTTCTTGCCAGCAAGCGCTGATTTATTTCTCTGAACATTACTTGCAAAAAAGGATGGGGTTATAAGCCTTATCAATTGCGAAGCAGCCCTTGTATCAAAAACAACATCATATCTGCCGGTTTTTAATGTGGTTGCCCCTAATAATGCCAGCGCCCTTTTTGAAGCTCTTTCTGCTGTGCCACGAACATCCAAATCATCAAAGTTAGGTGAAAACGAATGTTCCCACCCACTTTCAGACCTGTTATTTAATTCTGCTATGGCTCTCACCTCACATGAAGCAACCCCTCTTTTAAATTCGCGCTGCAATCCAGTTGAATTTAAAATAATTACATGCCTTATATTTTCTTCATACACAGGTTGTCTTATTCTCTTTACTCTAGAATCAAATGCTTTGGTCTCTTTTTCCAAAGACACAGCAATAGCTATTTTTTCCGACTCAGATATAGCATCCAATGGCCTTCCAAGATTTTCATCAATCGCATGACATTCGCAATGTTCATCTGAAATTATCGCCTCATCAGACAAAGCAACACTATTCACTGAAGCCAGCAGATTCTGAACAATTCTATTTTGAGCATCATCGGAAAAATCTGTGGATGAAGAAAACCCCATTTTCTTATCCTTTACTGCCCTAAGAGCCACGCCCATACGTGTTGAACAAGAGAAAGAATCTACTGCCCCATCTCTTGCTTCTACAATCATTTTGTCATGATTTATAAAAAATATTTCAAAAACATCCAAAGATGTTTTTTCAAGACGCACTTTTAATGAATCAATAAGTTTGCCGGCCTTTATCCGTTTTGTATCTGTCATTTTATCCCCTGTTATTGCTTCGAGAATTCCTAAGCATCTCTTCAGCATAAGCTATAGTGGTTTCAGAAAGCTTGCTTCCGCCCAGCATTCTTGCTAATTCATAGACTCTTTCTTTATCATCTTTATATTCAATTGTTGCCTCAGTCCTTCCATCTACCACACTTTTATCAACAACAAAATGTTTATCCCCAAATGAAGCAATCTGAGGAAGATGTGTAATGCATATTATCTGCCTCTGCTTTGCCACCTCAAACAATTTATTTCCCACAACTTCTGCAATTGCTCCCCCTATCCCGCTGTCAACCTCATCAAAAACCGAAGTAAAAACTCCTTTTTCTTTATCAGACAACACATATTTTATTGCCAGCATAATTCTGGATAACTCACCTCCTGAAGCAATTTTACTAAGAGGCTTTGGGTCTTCACCAATATTAGGTGAAATAAAAAACTGGACATCTTCTGCACCAGACAAATCCCATTCAGATTCTTCTAATTTATCTATCTTAACTACAAACTTAAAACTTTTAAATCCGAGACTTTTTGCTTCGCTCTCAATCGCTTTTGCCAATTTAATTGCAGACTGTTTTCTTTTTTCAGACAAAACTTTAGAAGCTTGAACACGCTCCTTAGCAGATGACATCAACTCTTCCTGTTTTTGGCTTACAAAATGGTCCCAATTTTCACATTTATCTATCTCTTCGCCCAGATTTTTTTGTTTATCAATGCACTGCTCAATTGAGCCATCATATTTTTTCTTAAGCCCTTTAATGAGATGAAGCCTGTCTTCTATTGTGTCCAACTGGTCTGGATCTGACTCTAATTTCGATATATATTGTTTTATCTCTCTTGATACATCCTCTAATTCAGTTGAAACTCTATCAACAGTGTTTTTCCACAAAACAATGTTTGGATCTATTTCAGCAGCGCTCTTCAACAATTGGCAAGCCTGCCCCAACCTATCAAAAACCGAATCAGATGATTCATAAAGCAAACCATTTGTTTCACCCATTTGCGTTTCCAGTTTAACAAAGTGTTTCAATCTGTTTTTTTGAGCTTCCAAATCTTCATCTTCACCTACGCGCAGATCTGCTTCTTTTAACTCTTTCCATTGATATTTCAGAAAATCAATGCGATCCTTAATCTCAGCATTATCCTTTTTCATCTTCTCCAGTTGCTTGTGCAACAAAACATAGGTTTCATGAATTTTTCTATACTGCCCAGCTGCATCTGAATACCCGCCAAAACTATCCAGTATATCAACATGAATTAATGGATTAAGTAGCATCTGATGCTCATGCTGAGATGATATATCGATCAACTGTTCGGTAATTTTTTTCAAAACCTGCCCTGTTGCCTGAACACCATTAATTGAAATTTTACCCTTTCCATTTGCGTTGATCGTTCTATGTATAATCAATTCTTCAGATGGAACGACATCTAAATCAGACAAAATTGTTGTGATATTTGAAGGAATATTTGTTGACTCAAAAACAGCTGAAATACGAGCAGAAGATTTGCCTGATCTCACCAGATCAGATGACGCCCGATCACCTAATATAAGATTTAGCGCCTGAATGATTATGCTCTTACCTGCTCCGGTCTCACCAGTTATAACATTAAAACCAGCATCAAACTCTACTTCCAGTTTATTTATAATTGCAAAGTTTTCTATATAAAGTGATTTCAGCATAAATTGGTGCGGCATAAAATCAGCCTTTAACCGCTGTGTTTTCTAACACGTAAAAACAGCTTTCTTCAAGAGAAAATAAATGGGTAAAAGAAAAGTAGTTACACTCTCTCTTGACTCCTCATTATGAGAGATATAGATAAATAAACAAATGAAAAAGATAATATTGTCTTCCTTTCTAACATTAATCCTTTTATTACACTTTTGGAATGCCTATAGTGAAACAAAAGGACAATTTAAATTACATACAAGCGGCTCTGAATTTAAGCTTAACGTCACTGAACCCAACTCAAACACTTCTCATATAAACTACGCTCAACCGACTCCTAACAACACCAAATACCTTGAAGAAATATCTATAAGCAAGAATAACACCAGTAATCAAACCGAAGTATGGCAAAAAATATCTACATTTTTCTATGAACTATCAGAAGGTCTTGAGTTACAGCCCCATAATTACAAAGAACCTTAAAAACTCACATGAACGATTTATTTTCAAATATTCAAAAAACCAGCATGAATAAAATGCCTTTGGCTGAGAGAATGCGACCGCAAATCCTTAAAGAAGTTGCAGGTCAAAAACATCTGATCGGAGAAAACCAACCTTTATCAACACTAATACTTGCCGACTCCATACCATCAATTATCTTTTGGGGTCCACCGGGAACCGGAAAAACAACTCTGGCAAGAATTATTGCAAATGAAACAAAAGCTAAATTTTACCACTTATCCGCGGTTCTGTCTGGCGTAAATGAACTAAGAGAGATAATTAAACAGGCAAAATATGAACGCCGGATGCACTCAAATATTAATCTTGTATTTATTGATGAAATACACAGATGGAACAAAGCCCAGCAAGACGCACTTTTACCGCATGTTGAAGACGGAACAATAACCATAATAGGATCAACAACGGAAAACCCTTCATTTGAGGTTATCGGTCCCCTTCTTTCGCGTACAAAGGTATATTGTCTTTCACCTTTGTCTCACGATGATCTAAAAGATATTATCAAAAGCACGCTTGATAATAAGGAAAATGGGCTGGGCCTTCTTGAGTTAAAAGTAAATGATGATGCGCTGGATTTTATTGCAAGCACAGCAGATGGAGATGCCAGACGAGCACTTAACACATTGGAAATTGCTTCTGACCTGACATCTAAAACAAAGAATCCTAAAAAAGTTATAACACTTGAAACTATTGAGCAGGCTGTTCAGAAGAAAAGTCTTTTGTATGACAAAAAGGGGGAGGAACATTACAACGTAATTTCCGCATTTATCAAAAGCATGCGGGGAAGTGACCCTGATGCTGCTGTTTATTATCTGGCAAGGATGCTTGAAGCTGGAGAAGATCCAATGTTTGTAGCAAGAAGAATGGTGATATTTGCAAGTGAAGATATTGGAAATGCTGATCCACATGCAGTGCAAATCGCTATATCATGTATGCAATCCTTTAATTTTATCGGCATGCCCGAAGGATGGATTCCGCTTGCACAAGCAGCCACATATCTTGCAACAGCACCAAAAAGCAATTCATCATATATGTCTTACAAAAACGCCAAACAGGATATAGAAAAACATGGAACACTCCCTACTCCTTTGCACATACGAAACGCACCCACAAAACTTATGAAAGAATTGGGTTATGGCACCAATTATCAATATCCTCATGACCATGACGGAAATCACATAAAAGATGAGTCGTATCTGCCGGAAAAACTCAAAGGTAAGCAATACTATTTACCAACAGAAAACGGATATGAAAAAAATATTTCAGAGCGACTTAAAAAATGGAGGGGCAAATAACATTCGACGATGAGAAAAAAATTGCAATGGTATTTAAACAAGTTATTTTCTTTTTTTCGCCATCTTCAATATTTCGATATCTTTCTTATCATGAGGACGACCAGCTGCTTTCTTTGAAGCAATAAGATCATCAATATTAATAGATGGAATCATTATATTTCGAAGTGAAAGAAACACTTTGTTCTGCCATGCTTTAATGAAATCAAGCCCTTTGACATGTGTTAGAGCATCAAGCCGAAAAACGTCTTTAAATATGGTGACTTCTGTATTGCAAATATCTTCTGGTGTCGTCAAACTTGCTGTGCCCATCCCCAATTCACTTAATGCTTTCAAAAACGCTTTTGCATTTGCGATAGTAGGATTTAAAAATAAATCTATATCTTTAGTTACACGAGGAACGCCATAAGCTATGGATAGAGCCCCACCAATAAGGAGATATTCCACATTATTTTTGTTTAAGCACTCGAAAAGTTTTAAATAACGATCTATCATCTGGTGGCTCAAATTGAATTAAAGCATTTACAAAATCAATGCTCTCAAACGCTTCTACAAGCCGCTCTTCAAGCAATTTTTCCTGAAACCAGAGGGCCTTTGCCTCAAAAGTTTCATCTTCAAAACTATGTGAAATGCTGTATTGCATCACAGTAAAAAAATATCATAAGAGCAACTTAGAGTCTAGTGCTTTGACAATTTAATTCTCATTTATGCTAATCAACAATAATTAAATTGATCAAGCACTTGTGCAAACCGATCAAAAAACATGAAAGTTTGCCCAACAAAAAACATCACAAAAACGTCAGACGAAAAAACGTCAGGCGGAGCAAAATAATAGCGAGAAAATTGTTTTACTTTTCATGATGTTATATTATATCTCTACAATTAACTTAAATAATTTTAAGAGCTTTGTTATTCAAAATTTTTCAATGTAGTTGCAACTGTTTTTTTTGGCAACATTGCTTACTTGATAAAGCCAAAACCTCCGTAGAAATAAATAGTTAAAAGCCCTACAATCCAGCAATAAAAAGCAAACCATGAAAGTTTTTTACCTCTTACTATAACCAGCATCCATCTTACACATATATATCCAACAACAAATGCACTTAACGTCCCAAGAATTATAGCCATAAAATTACCCTGTGATATATAACGCAAATTCTTCCACTCAAGGAGCCCTGCTCCACCTATTGCAATAATAGAAAGAAGAAATGAAAATTTGGCTGACAGCTCTTTCTTTAACCCAACAAACAAGCCAATTGAA
>CAZLRI010000032.1:0-12085 GCA_964561745.1 uncultured Pseudobdellovibrionaceae bacterium
CACTACCGAATAGCCCCTTGACTCAGCGTAACCCTGAATAGCAGCTGATATATCATATAATCTATTATCAACAATAGCTGCAGCTATTCCTTGCTCTAATGCTCTGCTTGTAATGGCAAGTAATTCTTTAGCCTTATCAGAAATCTTTCCAACTGGAAAAGTTCTAGCATGATCTCCATAGAATCCACCATAATAAACACCGCAATCGATTCCAACAATATCGCCCTCAGCTAAAACCCGCTTGCACGGTATACCATGAACGACCTCTTCATTAACAGCAAAACATAATGTATGCTGATATCCATGATATCCCTTAAAAGCTGGTTTGGCGCCTTTTTTAATTATATAAGACTCTGCTACATCATCCAGCTCTTTGGTTGTAATTCCAGGCTTAACCATTTCTGCTAGCTGCTCCATTACTTCAGCAACAATTCTACCTGATTTCCTCATCTTTTCAATTTCATCATGGGATTTCAGGATCACCATAACCTAGCTAGCCTTTCCACAACACTCATCTTTTTTAATCAAAGAACAAATTCTACTAAATATCTCTTCTATATCTCCAATGCCTTCTATTTCCTTTAATAAACCCAATTCTCTATAAAAAGAAATCAAAGGCGCTGTTTGTTTTCTATAAACAGAAAGTCTTTCTTTAACTGTTTCCTCTTTATCATCTCCTCTTTGAACAACATCGCCGTCACATTTATCACAATGATCCCCTTTTGAAGGAGAAAAAACTATATGATAAGTAGCACCACATTTTACACACTGCCTTCTTCCAGAGATTCTCTCTATCACTTCCTGATCAGCAACATCTATATTGATAACATCTGTTATCTTTTTTCCAACTTCATCCAATAGTTTATTTAACGCTTCACCTTGAGGAACTGTCCTTGGAAATCCATCTAAAATAAAACCTTTATTACAATCTTTTTGAACTAAACGTTCACGCATGACATCTATTATAATTTCATCTGGAACTAACTGACCTTCCTCCATGTATTTTTTTGCTTTTCGACCAACTTCAGTTCCATTTTTCACAGCAATCCGAAGCATATCGCCAGTTGATAATTGGGGTATTCCTAACTTTGCTTCCAGCTTCTTAGCCTGCGTGCCTTTTCCACACCCAGGAGGTCCCATTAAAACCAATATCATTTCTACGCCCCCTTTTAAGTAATCAATTTTTCTATCTTCGTCCTCTAAACTTTCCACCAGCTTTAGATCCTAGAAAACCCTCATAATGATGAGTTAAAAGATGAGACTCAATCTGCGAAAGAGTATCAATAGCAACACCAACAACAATCATAAGAGAAGTTCCACCAAATGTATAAGCAAGCGAAGATGGAATCCCAAAATAACGTATTAAAAATTCCGGTACAATACATACTGTTGCAACATATAAAGCACCACCTAAGGTAATTCTGGTAAGCGCTTTATCAATAAAGTCAGACGTACTTTTGCCAGGTCTGATACCTGGAATAAAACCACCAAATTTTTTCATATTATCAGCAACATCAACCGGATTAAATGTCACAGCAGTATAAAAATATGCAAAAAATATGATTAACCCACCGTATATAACAGTATGAATCCAGCCTGTTGACAAAGCTGCACTTATTGTTTGCATTGGTCCGCTTTTAACAAACTGCGCTATAGTTGCGGGAAACATTATAATTGAAGATGCAAAAATAGGAGGTATCACTCCAGCCGTGTTTACTTTAAGAGGCAAATGAGATGACTGGCCACCATACATCTTGCGTCCAACTACTCTTTTTGCATATTGTACTGGTATTCTCCTTTGAGCTCTCTCCATAAACAAAATAAAACCAATTAGCGCCCCAATAAATGCGATCAACACCAGAAAACCAAATAAGCCGCCAAATTGTTCCTTAGTGCTCCATGCATCTCTAAAACCAACGGGTATGCGGGTTACAATTCCTGCAAAAATTATCAATGAAATACCGTTGCCAATACCTCTCTCAGTAATGATCTCTCCAAGCCACATCAAAAAAGCTGTACCAGCAGCTAAAGTAATCATAGTAGTTAGGTAAAATTGCCAAACAGGAACGCCCGGAAGCATTGCGCCCTGAGATTTCAAACCAAAACCAATTCCAAATCCCTGGATAAGAGCTAATACAACAGTGCCATAGCGAGTATATCTTGTTATTTTTCTTCTGCCTGAATCTCCTTCTTTTGACAAACGTTCAATTGCAGGAACAGAAACTGCCAATAACTGAAATATAATCGACGCGCTAATGTACGGCATTATACCAAGTGCAAAAACTGAAAATTGTGACAAAGCGCCACCGGAAAATAAATTAAAAATTTCAAAGACCGTACCCTGAGATATAATCTTCTTTACAACATCTGCCGCAATTCCAGGTGTTGGAACAAAAACTCCAAGACGATAAACTGCCAGCATTAATATAGTAAAAAAAATTCTTCGTCTTAATTCAGGTATTTTTGCAATGTTTGCTATTTTATCGGCCACTTACAACCTCAGTTTTACCGCCTTTAGCTTCAATTTTCTGTTTTGCAGAAGCTGAGAATCTTGCTGCCTTAACGATTAAGGCATGCGGCACATCCCCCCTGCCTAAAACAGCTAAACCATCATATTTATTTTTTATTACGCCGTGTTCAATCAACAACTCAGCATTAACTTCACTGTCTACAGGAAAATTGGCCAATTGTTCAAGGTTCACTATGGCATATTCTTTTTTAAAGATATTTGTAAAACCTCTTTTAGGCAAACGACGAATCAAAGGCATCTGACCGCCTTCAAAACCAATCTTGTGGTATCCACCAGCCCTTGACTTCTGTCCCTTATGACCACGACCTGAAGTTCCGCCCTGACCTGAAGCATCGCCACGACCTAGTCTTTTAGTTTTTCTTCTTTTCCGCCCTACCGGAAAGGTTATCTCATTGAGCTTCACTGAAACAAACCTCCTAACATAAACAACATTAAAATTTATAAAACTAATCAAATAAATAAAAAATTATGCAACACTCTTTGGTAAAGCCAATTTTTTCAAACCTTCCAAAACTGCTTTTACAACATTATGTGGATTGCTCGTACCTAAAGATTTAGTAAGAATATTATGAATTCCTGCTGATTCTACAACTGCACGAACCGGACCGCCTGCTATAACTCCTGTACCAGGAGAAGCTGGTTTCATAACAACGCGAGCAGCTCCATATCTACCTATAATATCGTGAGGGATAGTGCCATCTTTAATAAGTACGCGCACCATTGATTTTCTCGCTCCCTCTGTAGCTTTCCTGATAGCTTCAGGAACTTCCCTTGCTTTGCCTAAAGAGAAACCAACCCTACCGTTGCCATCGCCTGCTACTACAAGAGCAGAAAAACTAAAACGCTTACCGCCCTTAACAACCTTAGCAACTCTGCTTATGTGGACTACTCTCTCAATTAAGTCTGATTTTCTCTCTTCAAAATTTTCTCTGCGTTTTTGTTCCATAGCTAGACCTTTAGAATTTCAATCCTTTCTCTCGTGCAGCATCTGCCAATGCTTTTACTTTACCGTGAAAAATATAACCACCACGGTCAAAAACAACCTTGTCAATTCCTTTGGCATTTGCACGTTCAGCAACTAGTTCGCCTATTCTTTTTGCACCCTCACATGTTGCTCGGCCTTTAAGATTCTTCAGGTCTTTTTCAACAGTAGAAGCAGACACTAAAGTTCTACCTTCTAAATCGTTTATAATCTGCGCAGTAATATGTTTTGCACTTTTAAAAACAGACAACCTTGGTCTTTCACTTGTGCCAAGTACATTTCTGCGAACTCTTTGATGTCTTTTTTCTCTTCTTTCAGCCCTGCTCTGCATCTGACTCCTCCTAGTGCTTTGACAATTTAATTCACATCATTGATCAAGCACTTGTGCACACCTACTTAAAAAATACAATTGACTGCCATTACTTAGTAGCACCAACAGCCGCTTTACCAACTTTACGTTTAATAACTTCATCAGTATATTTAATACCCTTACCTTTATATGGTTCAGGCGGTCTAAAACGACGAATTCTTGCGCAAGTCTCACCGAGCAAAGCTTTATCAGCTCCATTAACTGTAAGATGAGTTTGTTTTTCTACTGCAATCTGAATTCCTTTTGGAATGTCAAATTCGATTGGATGTGAATACCCAAGATTTAAATTCAGCTTACTGCCCTTAACATCTGCTTTGTATCCAACACCAACAATATCAAGTTCCTTTTTAAACCCAACTGTAACACCGGTAACCATGTTAGCAACTAGCGCACGAACAAGGCCCTGACCAATCCTAGCCTGACGCGTATCATCGACGCGATTAACAACAAACCCCTCTTTGACAACCTTTGACTCAATACAATCCCAAGCTGGGATAGATATTGTAAGGTCACCCTTTGGGCCTTTTACATTAACCTTTAATCCATCTACCTTAACTGTAACTCCCTGTGGAATTACAACTGGTCTTTTACCTATTCGAGACATCGACCCTCCGAAAAATTACCAAATGTTGGCAATAAGTTCTCCACCAATTCCTTTTTTTCTAGCATCTGTATCTTTCATTATACCTTTGGATGTTGAAATAATAGCAATCCCTCTCCCATAACGAACCGGTTCAATTTCATCCTTTGATATATATACACGTCTGCCTAATTTACTAATTCTTTTTATTTCTGAAAAAACCGGCTTCCGCTTTTCATCATATTTAATGGTAATTACAAGTACCTTTTTTGAGCCCTTACCAGCTACCTCTGATCCATTAATAAATCCCTCTTCAAGAAAAAGCTTAGCAATCTGCTCTTTAATACGTGAATGCGGAACTGAAACGCTGTCTAACTTAGCATTTGCTCCGTTTCTTATTCTTGTAAACATGTCTGCAATAGGATCTGTCATCATAATAATTGCTCCCTAAAATCTTTTACATTACCAACTGGATTTTACAACTCCAGGCAATTCACCATTTAAAGCCATTTGCCGAAAACAAAGCCGGCAAAGATCAAACTTTCTAAAATAGGCCCGTGATCTTCCACAACGTGGGCATCTGTGATAAGCTCTTACATTAAATTTGTTTTTACGTGTTGCTTTTATTCTTAAACAAGTCTTCGCCATAAACCTATCTCGTACTATATACATCTTACTGCGTGCTAAAGCTCAGTTAATTATCAAGCTGTACGCCGTAAGCTATACACATTACGCTTTCTTAAACGGCATTCCCATCAAACTCAACAGAGTGCGTCCTTCTTCATCTGTTGTTGCTGTTGTAACAAAAGTTACATTCATACCGTTTACTTTTGAAACTTTATCAAAATCAATCTCTGGAAATATTATCTGTTCAGTTAAACCAAGAGTATAATTGCCTCGACCATCAAACGACTTTGAAGAAACACCTTTAAAGTCACGCACTCTTGGAAGAGCAATATTAACGAGTCTATTCATAAACTCATACATTTTCACTCCTCTTAAAGTAACCTGTGCTCCAATTAATGCTCCAGCCCTTAATTTGAAGTTAGCAATCGATTTTTTCGATTTTGTAAAAACTGGTTTTTGCCCAGTAATTGCAGCTATTTCATTTGCCGCTGTTTCCAAAATCTTTTTATCCTGCAATGATTCCTTAATACATGTGTTAACTACTATTTTAGTCAGTTTAGGAACCCTCATCTTATTTTCATACTTATGCTGTTCGATTAAAGCTGGGATGCATTTTTCAAGATAATTCTTTTCAAAAGGATATAGCTTTCTTGGACCTGCAGGTTTTCTTTCTTTTTTGGAAACAGGTTTTTCCTGCTCTACTTGAGCTACATCTTTAGCTACAGGTTTATCTGCAACTTTTGCTTTAGCCTTTTTCCCCTGCTGCTTTTCCGCTTTATCTGTTTTTTTCTTATTTTCGTCTGCCATAATTCAATTCCTTAACCTTCAGATTATTTATATTGTTACGAGCACTTGTGCCTATCAAAAAAAATAAAGTTATCAATGGTCTAATACATCTCCAGATCTTCTGGAAATCCGAACTTTTTTACCATTGTCTAAAAACTTATGACCAATACGTGTTCCTTTAGCTGTTTTTTCATCATAGTACATAACGTTGGATATAGCTATCTTTGCTTCTCTTTCAACAATTCCACCCTGTCGATTGCTCTGAGTAGGCTTCTGATGATGTTTTACAAAATTAAGCCCCTGCACCAAAACTTTTTTCTTATCTCTATCTACTAATAGAACTTTACCGGTCTTACCCTTTTCTTTTCCGGTAATTATCTTTACTATGTCACCTTTACGAATATTCATACCTAACCAACCTCTCATATTTAATAAAACATTAAAAACTGAATTAAAGAACTTCCGGAGCTAGTGAAATTATCTTTGTAAATTTTTTAGCTCTTAACTCACGGGCAACTGGACCAAAAATTCTAGTTCCCAAAGGTTCACCAGCATCATTAATCAAAACAGCTGAATTTCCATCAAATCTTATAGCTGAACCATCAGCTCTTTTAATCTCTTTTTTGGTTCTGACAATAACAGCCTTCTTAACATCACCCTTTTTAACTTTTGATCCAGGAGAAGCTTCTTTAATTGAAACAACAATAATATCCCCGATTGTTGCATAGCGTCTTCTGGTGCCACCCAAAACTTTTATACACATTATTAGTTTAGCACCTGAATTGTCAGCTACATTTAATTCTGTCTGTTGCTGAATCATTACTCACTCCAAATTTCCGTGAACTATTTTAGCGCAATTCGTGAATCTAGCGAGAGACTCACGTCTTATGCTTTACGTCTCACGTTTTAGCCTTGATTATCTGCCACTACTTCTACATTCAGAACTTCTTCTGAAAGCTCACTCATAAGTTCACTTTTCTTTAATATATTTTTAACACACCAGCATTTATGCTTTGATAAAGGGCGGCATTCCATAATTTCAACTTTGTCACCCTGTTTACACTCATTCTTTTCATCATGTGCCATAAATTTTCTTTTTTTGCGCACATATTTTTTAAATACCGGATGTTGCACTGTTCTTTCAACTAGCACAACTACTGTTTTATCCATTGCGCTAGATACAACAACACCAACTTTCATTTTTTTGTTCTTTTGTTCCTTCATTGCAATTCCCATCTAATAATTATTTGTTCTGTGCTAGTTCTTTTTGCCTGATAAAAGTTTTTACTCTGGCCAAGCTTTGTTTCTTTTTTGAAACATCTGAAATTTGTTTCAGTTGACCAGTGCTTAACTTAAACTTTAGCTGAAAAAGCTCTTCGCTTATTTTTTTCTCTAAAGATACTAACTCGTTTAATGTTTTTTCTTTAATCTCAACGGGCTTCACGATCCACCCCCCGCTCTATAATGACTGTTTTAACTGGCATCTTATGAGATGCAAGCCTTAAGGATTTCAAAGCTGTTACCCTATCTACACCCTGAATCTCATACAACATTCGACCTCTTTTAACACAAGAAACCCAAATTTCAGGAGCTCCTTTGCCTCGTCCCATTCTAGTTTCAGTAGGTTTCTTTGAAAGAGGCTTATCAGGAAAAATTCTTATCCAAAGTTTACCACCGCGTTTTGTCGCATGAGTCATAGCCATTCTGCCTGCTTCAATTTGTCTGGCTGTTACCCATCCGTGTTCAATGGCCTGTAAACCATAATCGCCAAAGGAAAGATTACAGCCACGATAAGTTACTCCACGAACCCTGCCTTTTTGCTGCTTTCTATATTTAGTTTTTGCTGGTTGAAGCATATCAAATCCTAAAATGCGTATTTGGCATAGCGTATTGCGCTTTTGTTATGCATTACGCGTACACATTCACGCTCTTAAATAATTTCGCCTTTATAAATCCAGGTTTTCACACCAATCTTACCATATGTTGTCATTGATTCTGCAAATCCATAATCTATATCAGCTCTTAAAGTATGCAATGGAACCCTTCCTTCACGATACCATTCACAACGTGCAAGCTCTGCACCACCTAGACGACCTGAGCACTGAATACGAATCCCTTCTGCTCCCAACTTTAATACAGACTGAACAGCTTTCTTCATCGCACGCCTAAAAGCTACTCTTCTCTCTAATTGTAAAGCAACATTTTCAGCTACTAACTGCGCATCTAATTCAGCTTTTCTAATTTCTTTAATATTTAATTCAATAACCTCTTCTCTGCCTTTTTTAAGTTCACCCCTCAAAGCATCTATTCCAGAACCTTTTTTCCCAATAGCCAAGCCCGGTCTTGCAACATAAACACTTATTATTATTTTACCTGCTGGTCTCTCTATTTCTATTCTGGAAACTCCGGCGCTATATAGTTTCTGTTTAAGCTCCTTACGAATTGCTTCATCCTCATGAATCTGCTTTGCATATTTTCTTTTAGATGCATACCAGTTTGAAGGCCATGTTTTTGTTATTCCGAGCCTATATCCTATTGGATGTGTTTTCTGTCCCACGTAAAGCCTCCAAGCTAATTATAACTTCTATTTTTCTCCTAACTCAACCGTTACATGACTTGTACGTTTGAGTATTTTTGTTGCTATACCACGCGCACGAGGCAACCACCTGCGCATTGTTGGCCCATCATCGACAGTAAGTTTTTTTATATAAAGGTTGTCAATATCAACATCACCTTTATGAGTTGCATTAGCAACTGCCGATTTCACCAGCTTAAGAATAGGTCCTGCAGCGCGCCTTTTACAAAACTGAAGGTAATCTATTGCTTTCTGAATCTCTTTGCCACGAATCTGATTAGCAACCACCCTCATCTTGCGCGGAGTCATTCTTATATGCTTTATTTTAGCTACTGCAGCCATCTATGCCTCCTACTCCACTTTTGTTTTGCGATCTCCTGAATGACCACGAAACGTTCTTGTTGGCGCGAACTCACCCAATTTATGTCCAACCATGTATTCTGTTAGAAAAACCGGAACAAATTTTCTACCATTATGGACAGCGACCGTTAAGCCAACCATATCCGGTATAATAGTTGAACGTCTTGACCATGTTTTAATCATCTGTTTATTAGAAGACTCCTGAGCTACTCTTATCTTTTTTAACAGATGATCATCAATAAACGGACCTTTTTTTATCGAACGCGCCATATATATAACCCCAATATAATTTTGATTCCAAATTTAATTATTTTTTGCGACGTGACACTATAGAATGCTGTGTACGCGCATTTTTTCTTGTTTTTCTTCCCTTAGTACACCAACCCCATGGTGAAACCGGATGTCTTCCTCCCTTGGTTTTTCCTTCACCACCACCATGCGGATGATCAACCGGATTCATTGCTGTACCGCGAACATAAGGACGCCAGCCCATCCAGCGATTTCTTCCTGCCTTGCCAATTTCAACATTACCATGATCAACATTGCCAACCTGACCAATTGTTGCTCTACAATCAGTATGCAAAATTCTAATTTCACCTGATGGAAGTTTAACATGGGCATATAAACCTTCTCGCGCCATTAGCTGTGCAGTTACCCCTGCGCCTCTTGCTATTTTTGCACCACCACCCGGCAATATTTCGATATTATGAATAGATGTTCCAATTGGAATATCTTTTAATTGTAACGCATTACCCGGAATAATATCTGCATTGCTAGCTGATAATATAGTTTGTCCTACTTTTAAACCAACCGGTGCTAATATGTAGCGTTTCTCTCCATCAGCATAATTTAACAAAGCTATATTAGCAGATCTATTTGGATCATACTCAATTGTTACAACCTTGGCAGGTATTCCGGTTTTATCTCTCTTGAAATCAACAATACGGTATTTTTTCTTATTACCTCCACCGCGGTGTCTCATTGTTATTCTACCATAACAATTCCTGCCCGCTGTTTTGGCAACATGCTCTACTAAAGATTTCTCCGGCTTCTTTTCTGTAATTTCAGAAAAATCCAGCCTAGACATTCCTCTTCTGCCTGCAGTATCTGGTTTGAAATTTTTAATACCCATTTATTTGCCTTCCAAAAATTCTATTCGATCCCCTTCTTTCAGGGAAACCATCGCCTTCTTCCAACTCGAAGTAACGCCAATGCTTTTCCCAACACGTTTCCTTTTACCCATCACGCTCATTGTCCTAACACCAACAACTTTAACTTTAAATATCTCCTCTACAGCATCTCTAATGTCATACTTAGTTGCGCGTGGATCTACTTTGAAAAAATATTGGTTGGCATTAGCCTGAACACCCGAGCTTTTTTCAGTAATAATTGGTCCTTTTAACACTTGATATTTCTTCACGGCTTAAGAATCTCCTGTACATTTGTTAATGCATCTTTGGTCATAACCAAATGATCGTAACTTAATATATCAACTATATTTAGGCTATTACTCTCTAAGAGCTTAACCTTTGGTATATTATTTAATGACTTCTTTAAATTCTCGTCATTTTTATTAATGACAATCAAAGCGCTTTTTACACCCAGTTTTTCCAAATTCTTAACCATCACCGATGTCTTGGGTTTGTCTGTAGTTAAACCATCTAAAAGAATCAGCATCCCCTCTTTTTTCTTAACAGAAAGGGCAACCCGCAAAGCATTCAAACGAGCTTTTTTAGGTATAGCATAAAAATAATCACGTGGCTTTGGCCCAAATGCTTTGCCACCACCAACAAATATATTTGCAGTTCTTGAACTATGACGAGCACGACCTGTTCCTTTTTGCCTGTAAATCTTATGTGTACTTCCACTCACCAGAGCTCTGTTCTTGCAAAATGCATCACCCTGTCTTCTGCTGGCCAACTGAGCTTTTACAGCATCATATATAAGAGTGCTGTTAAGAGGCTTACTAAAAATATCATCTATAAGCTCAACTTCACCAACTTTATTTTTATCAAGATCTAAAATAGCTTCTTTCATTGCTCCACCTAAGTTTCGTTTGATTTATAATTAATCCTTGTTTTCCTTGGTTTCGCTTTCCATTGTATTTTCTGTATTTGGTACAGCTTCATTTACACTTTCATCTGTTTTTTCACTGGCTTTACTATCCTGTTTCTTTGTCTGTTTTTCATTCTGCCGTACAAGCTCTGCTCTCTGTTCAAAACCATTTGTTCTATTCACAATCGTTACTAAACCATTTACCGGTCCGGGAATACCACCTCTTATAAAAATAAGATTTTTATCAAGTTGAACATCAACAACACTAATATTTTTTATAGTTACATTATCGTTTCCCATATGCCCTGGCATGCGCATATTTTTAAAAACTCTTCCAGGCCATGTATTCATACCAGTACTGCCGGGTCTTCTGTGAAAATCAGAACCATGCGATGCTGGTCCACCATGTTTTCCATGACGTTTTATAACTCCCTGAAACCCTCTACCTTTTGTTACTCCAATTATATCAACAATATCACCAGTCTGAAAACCACTAACGATCAATTCAGCTCCAACATTAAATTTTTCTACATTTTCTGTTCTAAATTCTTTCAAATTAATAAAGGGAGACACACCTTTTTTCTCACAGTGCATTCTTCTGGCCTTTGTTAATTTCGACGGCTTTGCTTCTTCAAAACCAATCTGAAGAGCATCATAGCCATCTGTCTTTTTTGTTTTCTTTTGTACAACAGTGCATGGTCCAACTTTCAAAATAGTAACCGGAATTTGATCACCATTTTTACCAAACACCTGCGTCATACCTAATTTTCTTCCCAATAAACCTAACATAATATCAACCCCGTCGTTAATTACTATCGGTGGATTAAAAATCCTCGACTAATTAAATCATTTTGATCTCAACATTTACGCCAGATGAAATTTCAAGCTTCATCAATGCGTCAATCGTCTGCTGAGTTGGTTCTAAAATATCCAAAAGTCTATTATGTGTTCTGATTTCAAACTGCTCCTGTGAACGCTTATCAACATGAGGAGAACGAAGAACACAGTACTTCTCAATTTTTGTCGGCAGAGGTATAGGACCGGCTATTCTTCCGCCAGTTCTTTGAACTGTTCCGACAATTTCAGACGTCGACTGATCCAGTAATTTATGATCAAACGCCTTTAGTTTTATTCTGACTTTTTGTCCCTTCTCGTACTGGTCAACCATAATAAACTCCGTATATCGTCTCGTTGTGCGATGTGCGCACATCGTATATCGC